>PEWR01000093.1:6420-12388 GCA_002779395.1 Ignavibacteriales bacterium CG07_land_8_20_14_0_80_59_12 | reverse complement strand
AAGGAAGGAACAGCGTTCCGTCGCACGCCGTCGTGAAGGGCAGTAGCGGCGGATCACAGCACACACCGCATGACCGGTACTCCCATGGCGGTCGCAGAGGGACTTCATGCCGCAGACGACTGGCAGAACGACGGGCAGCGAAACCATCAACTTCGTCTACCTCTCCGAGATCGTGGACCTGCCGGTGCTAGATGCCGCCGTCGGGAAGAAGATCGGCACCCTTGTCGATCTCGCCGCGACGATGGGACAGGTGTATCCGAGGATCACGGGTCTCATCGTGAAGATGAAGGGTCGGAAGATGCCTGTCTACGTTCCGTGGAACAGCGTCAGGAAGACCGTCTATCGGAAGCATGTCTCCATTGACTCCCAGCCTGTCTCAATCTACGGCACCACCGGCGCGACCGAGAACGAGATCCTGCTGAAGAAAACCTTCATCGACAAACAGATCATCTCCACGTCCGGGTTCAAGGTTGTGCGCGTCAACGACCTCCAGCTCCTCATCGACAACTCCGCGAAGGGTACCCCGAGCCTGTGGGTGGTACACATTGACATCGGGATGAAGGGGCTCCTCCGCAGGCTCGGCTGGTCGCGCTTCACGGAATGGACGTTCCGCTGGCTCTTCGCACGCGACATGAAGGACAAGTTTGTGCCGTGGAAGTACGTCCAGCCCACGGCGACGGCCAACGTCTACGGTTCGCTCCACCTGAAGATCGATGCGACGAAGCTCTCGGAGATCCATCCCGCCGACCTGGCCGACATCATCGAGGACCTTGGGACCGACGAACGCATCTCGCTGCTTGAATCGCTCGATACTGAGACGGCGGCAGCCACGCTGCAGGAGATTCCGCTCCGGATCCGGGTTCAGATTGCCGAAACCCTCGAGAACACCCGGCTTGCGGCCATTGTGAATGATATGGAGACCGATGAGGCGGTCGACCTCCTCGATGAGCTCGATCCGGAGCTCCGCCGCACGATCTTCTCGCTTCTGCCGGCGGAGAAGGTTGCTGACGTTAAGGAGCTCTCGAAGCTCTCGATCTACAGCGTCGGCAGCATTATGAACACCGGCTTCATCACGGCCCGCAGCACACAGACCATCCGTGAGATATTCGACGCGGTCAAAGCGGAGGCCGAAGAGGCGGAGCTGATCTATTATATTTATATTGTCCAGGAGGACGAGCGGCTTAGCGGCATGGTGACGCTCCGCGAGGTCCTTTCCGCTCCGCCGGATACCGTCGTGTCGGAGATTATGCACGAAAACGTGATTTCCGTGAAGATCGACACCAGCATCAAGCGGGTGGCTCAGATCTTCTTTAAGTACAACTTCGAGGCGGTCCCCGTCGTTGACGACGACAACCGGATCCAGGGGATTATCAGCCTCCGTGACGCCCTCGAGTCCGTCGTTCCGGAGATGCGCGAGGAGGCCGAAGGGGCATGATGCGGCTGTTCCAGAGGCTGAAAGAAAACGCCGCACTCAGGAACATTGTCATCTTCTTCGGCATCGTCGGACCCGGCATCATCACGGGGAGCGTCGACAACGATGCCGGCGGCATCACAACCTACTCGGTTGCCGGTGCCCTCTACGGGTACAAGCTTCTCTGGGCGCTCATCCCCTCATTCATCGCACTCCTGACCATCCAGGAGATGAACGCCCGCATGGGCATCGTGACGGGCAAAGGGCTGGCAGACCTCATCCGCGAGAACTTCGGGGTCAGGGTTACGTTCTACATCTTCATCTGCCTCCTCATCGCGGACATCGGGAACACAGCGACCGAGTTCGCCGGCGTCGCGGGAAGCATGATGGTCCTCGGCGTGAGCAAGTACCTCTCCGTCCCTGCCGCCGCTGTTGCCGTGTGGATCCTTGTCGTCAAAGGAGACTACCGGATATCGGAGAAGATATTCCTCGTCTTCAGCGTCTTTCTTTTCTCGTACGTGGTCTCCGCGATTCTCGCGAAACCAAACTGGGGAGAAATCGGCCGCGCAGTCATCTCGCCGACGATGCAGTGGGACCAGGGCTACATCACCATGGTCCTCGGGCTCGTCGGCACAACGGTCGCGCCGTGGATGCAGTTCTACATGCAGTCTTCTGTCATCGAGAAGGGGATCAAGATCGGTGAGTACAAGTTCACTCTCTGGGACGTGGTGCTCGGATGCATCGCGACCGTGGTCGTTGCATTCTTCATCATGGTCTCCTGCGGCGCCACGCTCCATGTGAACGGGATCAAGATCGAGGAGGCAAAGGATGCCGCTCTCGCCCTCAAGCCGCTCGCCGGCGTCATCGCGTCGGAGGTCTTCGCGTTCGGGCTCTTCATCGCCTCGATCTTCTCCGCGGCGATCCTCCCTCTGGCCACGGCGTTTTATGTCTGCGAAGCGTTCGGCTTCGAGGCTGGGATCGACAAGAAGTTCAGCGAGGCGCCTCAGTTCTACACGCTCTTCACCTCGATCATCCTCATCGCGGTGATCATCATCCTGCTTCCCAACGCACCTCTTATCGCGATTACGATCTGGACACAGGTGCTGAACGCGATCCTCCTCCCGATCGTCCTCATCTGCATGATGATCATCGTGAACAAGGTGGAGATCATGGAGGAGTACACAAACAACAGGCTTCAAAACATCATCGGATGGACGACGTCAATCGTCCTCATCCTATTGAGCACGATGCTTCTTGTCTCAGGGAGCGGCCTCGGATGATCCTATGGGATTCCCTGCGATCGCCGCACGCATCTCGCCTGCTTCTCTTGTTTGCCCTTCTTCTCCAGTTGCCTTCAGTGCAGGCCCAGCTCGTTGTCGGATCCGCTCCTGATGTGGAGCTCCGTTACCTCGTCGATCTCCCCACGGCTGGTACACTTAGACGTGGAGAGGCGGCGCTCGATCTTCAAGCCGGGGGGCGTGGGACGCTTCTCGTGAAAGGAAGCATCGGGGTCTCGAACCGTTTCTCGCTCGGACTCTCGTACGGGGGGACAAGTCTCCTCGGCACCGGCAAACCCGGACTCTATCCGCTCCCCGGTGTCTTTGCGACGTTCCGCATCTTCGACGAGTCGAAGACCGCACCTGCACTTCTCATAGGCTTCGATTCGCAGGGGCGGCGCGGAATCGTCGAAGGCTCACGGAACTACGAGATCAAGTCCCCCGGCTTTTATGCCGTCCTGAGCCGCAACTATGCCTTCTATGGGACCATGAGCACTCACGTGGGCGTCAACTACTCCTTCGAGCATTATGACGGGAGAGAGCAACCTAATTTCTTCGGCGGCGTTGAGAAGAGCATCGGGGAATTCGCGTCGTGTGTCGTCGAGTACAATGCCGGTCTGAACAACGCATGGGGTGCAGGGAACAATGGGAAAGGATTCCTCAACGTGGGACTCTGGATCAATCTGGGCGCGGGCATGGCCATCGGGGCGTCAGCGCGCGACCTGCTCGAGAGCAGCCCGGAAGGCGGGGAGAGAATCATCCAGCTTCAATACGTTTTCGACCCGGAGTAAGCGACCTGATGGGTGTCGTTCAGAGTACACAATTTCAATGCAGCTGTCCATACGAGTGAACGAGCCGCCGCGATGGATCTGGAGCCGGGCGGAGCATCCTGTAACTCATTGTGTTTGCAGAAGTTAGGAGAATCCAGGCCGACTGAGACTGAACCACCATGGCATAGGATTTGTTGTATTCTTAGAGAGATTGTTCGCGTTTGCGAGGGAGGACAGCAATGAAAAAGCACAAGATTCTCTCCGTTTTGAGCCTCTCAGGGCTGGCGATCCTTGTTGCGATCGGCCTGAGCGGTTGCTACACGGAGGTGGCGACGCGGCCCGACACGTCGAACCCGGAAGATGACTACGGGTACCAATCGGGCACCGACACGACAGGTGCCGGGATCGTCAACAACTACTACTTCAATGACGACGGCTCGGGCTATTCTCACTACCGGCTCGCGTTCAGGTTCTACTACCCGAGCTGGAGTTTCGGCATCGCCGCAGGGTACCCCGGATACTACGACCCATGGTGGAACTATGATTACGGTTGGGGCGGGGGATTTGATCCCTGGTTCTATGGTGCCGGAGCGGCCTACTACAACCCGTGGTGGTATAATCGTCCCTGGTACGGATATGGCGGATGGATCGACTACCCCGGGTACCCGTACTACTACACAACGACCCGCTACCGCATGGCGCGCGACTTTGGCAGCACACGCGGCGGTGTGACAAGGGGCGCCTATGGACGATACGGAGCCGGCACATATCCCGTCGGAACGACGACCGGGAGAAGCGGTGACAGGATGATTCCCGGAGCGGCGGACCGCGCCGGAGCCATCCGCGGCGGCGCAACGCGCACCGGTGACGACAGGTCAGGCCTTGGCACGCCGGCATGGGGCGGTGTTTCACGTGACGCGCCTGGCACCGGGACAGTTCGCCGGGGCGGCGAGACAGTAGCTCCACGGCCCGACCGAGGCTCTAGGACAACACGTACGGCGCCTGCGACCGGGAACCAGCCGGCTCGTTCACCCGACCGCAATGGCAGGACCGTGCGCAAGCCGCGCTCGCAACCTGCGGCACCACGACAGACACCGAAGCCATCTGTGACACCGCCGGCGAGGCAGTCTCCTCCGCCGCGGCAGGAAGGCAATCCTCCGCGCAATGAAGGCTCAGGGCGCGAACGCCCACGGTCATACAACGGAGGCAACTACAATCCACCCGCAACGCACTACTCGCCCCCTCCGCGTACGGAGCGGCCATCGTATTCACCGGCACCGCGCTACTCGCCTCCGCCGCGTGAATCATCGGGCGGCTCGAGGAGTGGCGGCGGCGGGAGCAGAGGAGAAGGACGCCGTCGATGAAGTCCCTCGTGCACTACGCCGCGGCTGGACTTGTATTCTTTGCAGTTGCAGCGATGGTTCAGACGACCGGCTGCTACACGATGCTGAGACATCCCGAGACGGGAGAGGCGGCCGCCGCGGTCACGGCGATGTCCGCGCAGGACCGAAGCTGTGTGAGTTGCCACGATGGCCAGTTCCTCTCGGAGAATTTTGAAATACCGGGCGAGCTCCCCTTACCTGCCACCGAAAGACGGAGTCGTGGATTACCGGCCGAATCAGTAGACCGCTCCGACTACATCAATGATCCGTGGGTCGTCATTTCACACACTCCCTGGTGGGTGGCGAAGGATCTGTGGAAGACCTCACCCGCTGAGAGTACCGGGGCTGCTCGGTCGGCTCCGGAGCGCCCCTTTGGAAATGCACGTCCGTCATCGGGCGGGGCAGTCATACCGCCGGCTATGCAGAGCGCTCCGGCGGACGGTTCGCATCCTGCACGAACTTCAACGGAGGGAACAAAGGAGGGCGCCACTGCTACGCAAGCCCGTCCCGACACGGTGGGGCAGCGCGAAGGGTCAAGTGAGCGAGGGTCTACTCCGGCGGGGACCGATGAGAAGCGCCCGTTCGGAAATACTCGTGAACCGAAGAAGCCCTGACTACTTGTTCCAACAACGTCAATGAGGATGCCATGAAGCGAATTACTTTTGCTTGCCTGATGATAGCAGCAGCCGCGTTGTTCCTTGCAGGCGGAACAGCGCGTGCCCAATACCCGGAGGATGCCCTGCGACTCTCGTTCCCCGGGATGACACTCGGCGCGAGATTCCTTGGCATGGGGAATGCGGCGATCGGCCTGGCAGATGACTATACAGCCACATTCTGGAATCCGGCGGGACTTGCACAGCTCCGGCGGATGGAGATCAGCGGAAGCGTCGACCATCTTTCCCTTTCGAACGACGCGACGTTCTTCGGCAACAACACGAACTACTCCAACAGCTCGACGTCGTTCAACAACCTTGGGTTTGTCTATCCATTCCCGACTGTTCGCGGGAGCCTCGTCATCGCGCTGGGCTACAACCGGACAAACAACTTCACTTCTGCACTCTCGTTCGAAGGGTTCAATCCGGTAAGCTCAATCATCCCGGCGCTCTACAACTCGTCGTACGACCTCGA
>PEWR01000093.1:4001-6365 GCA_002779395.1 Ignavibacteriales bacterium CG07_land_8_20_14_0_80_59_12 | reverse complement strand
GACGTGAAACAGAAGGGGAAGGTGCTTGAAGACGGCGGCTTGAGCCAGTGGGCCCTTTCCGGATCGGTCGAGGCGGCAAAGGGGCTCGCGCTCGGGCTGACACTCAATCTTGTTTCCGGTTCCTACACGTACACGCGGAACTACACGGAAACGGACAGCCGCCAGATCTACCGGACCTTCCCGTGGGATTTCCGGGAGCTTGACCTCGCGAACACGGTTTCCAGTGATATCAGCGGAATCGGCGCCACTTTCGGTCTCCTCTACCAGTGGCAGGAGATGCTCCGTGTCGGCCTCACGCTGAAGACACCGACATACTACTCCGTGAAAGAGAACTTCAAGTCGGACGGCAGCAGCTACTTCAAGACGGGAAACCCGTCCTCCTATTCATACTCGATCCCGGGAACGGATGAGTACGACGTTGTGTCGCCGTTTGTCTTCGGAGGCGGTGCATCGTTCACCATGGTGGGACTCACGGTATCGGGAAGCGCCGAGTACACCGACTATACCGAGATGCAGTTCAAGAACGCGCCAACGAGCGTGATGAGCGAGAACACCACGATCAAGGAGATCTACCGCGCGACCACGAACCTTCACGTCGGCGCGGAGTACGTGATCCCCGGGATCGGACTGAGGCTTCGCGGCGGTTTCATGCTGCGTCCCTCCCCGTACAAGGGAGATCCTTCATCGTACGATCAGAAGATTGTGACGGCAGGTCTCGGCTTCCTGATCCAGGACCAGCTCATGCTCGATCTCGGGTACGCGCACGGGACCTGGAATACGTACCAGGTGAACTATGACGCCACGTCAAGGACTGACCAGTCAATCGCGACGAACAACATCATCGCCGGTATCTCGTACCGCTTCTGAGTCTTGGAAGAAAGGGAGCAGTTCCTTAGATTGCATCCCGTCGCCTGTGAGCAAGTTTTATCCTGCCGGGTGGCGGGATTTTTTTGTCCAGATCTGGAACCTCCATGACTCGCCCGCGCCGGCTTTTCATCGCACTCCCCCTTATCCTCGTTCCCGCTCTTCTCGGTCTTGCCATTTTCGCTTACAGTCTCATGACCCGGTCATTTCCGGAGACGAGCGGAATGATACGGCTGAAAACGTTGCGGCGCCCGGTCGAGGTGCTGAGGGACGGCTACGGAGTCCCTCACATCAGGGCGGAGGACGAGCACGACCTCTTCGTTGCGGCGGGGTATGTCCAGGCGCAGGACCGACTCTATCAGATGGAAATGACCCGGCGTGCCGGGGAAGGAAGGCTTGCAGAAGTACTTGGCCCCGAGGCGGTGAACTTCGACAGGCTGTTCCGGACGGTCGGAATCTCGCGGCTCACCCGGAAACTCGCAGCACAGATCAGTCCCGAATCGCGCGCTGCACTTGAAGCCTACGCCGATGGGGTCAACGAATTTATCACGTCGCACCACGGCAGGCTTCCGGTTGAGTTTGCACTTCTCGGCTATTCGCCCGAACCATGGACGGTCGAGCATTCGCTTATTGTCGCGCGGCTCACGGCATGGGAGCTCAACCTGTCGTGGTGGGTCGATATCACGCTCGGAGAGCTCGTCGCGCAGGTCGGTGAAGAGCGCGCGCGGGAAGTGTTCCCAACCTACCCCGAGAACGGTCCGGTTATCGTCCCGAAGGAATGGAGAACGTCCGCCTCAATTCTCGAAGGAGGTGCACACACACCCCTCACAGCCGGTCTTCCCCGGGAAGCCCTCGATCAATTGCGGGGTTTCCTTCGCGCCGACCGAGAGTTCCGGCGGGCCTTCCAATTTGAGGGGATGCACGCGGGGAGCAACTGCTGGGCGGTGGACGGTGCTCGCTCGGCGAGCGGCAAGCCAATCCTTGCAAACGATCCTCACCTCGCATTCGGCGTTCCCTCGAAATGGTACGAGATGCACCTTTCATGTCCCGGGATGAACGTCGCGGGCGTCACGATCCCGGGCTCGCCAGCGATCGTCATCGGACACAACGACCGGATCGCATGGGGCGTCACGAACGTCATGGCCGATGATGCCGACTTCTACATCGAGCGGGTCGACTCGACAGACCCGCTCCGCTATCAGTTCGCCGGCGTGTGGGGAGTGATGGACACTGTGACGGAATTCATCAATGTGAAAGACAACCCGCCCGTTTTGATTCTCATCCGTTCAACGCATCACGGTCCGGTCGTGAACGATGTGTGGCCCGGCATCTTCCATCCCGTCGCGTCCCCGCGGGAGGACGTTGTCTCGATGCGCTGGACCGGCTTCGAGATGAGCGATGAGTTCGGTGCGCTTGAGCGTATCAACCGGGCCGGGACGTGGGAGGAGTTCAGCGCCGGTGTGAAGGAGTTTACCGTACCCGGACAGAATTTCACCTATG
>PEWR01000093.1:0-3735 GCA_002779395.1 Ignavibacteriales bacterium CG07_land_8_20_14_0_80_59_12 | reverse complement strand
CTTGGCCGGGAAGGGAAGCTCTCCGTCGACGATTTCCGGCGGATGCAGTCCGACGTTGTGTCACCCTTTGCGAGGGAAATGCTCCCCTCCATCATTGCTGCCTGCTCGACGGACGAGGCGCGCGATCCTTCCGTCTCTCGCGCTCTTATCTACTTCCGGAACTGGGACGGGGGGTTCACGAGCGAAAGCGTTCCTGCCTCCATCTTCAGCGTCTTCTTCACACACCTCCTGCACAACACGCTTGGGAGCCACATGGACCGGCAGCTCTTCGACACTTACATCACGCTCTCAAACATTCCGTACCGTGTTGTTCCGAGTCTGATGCGGGACTCGACATCATGGTGGTTCGATGATCCTCAGACGCCCGTTGCGGAGACGCGGGACGACGCGATCCGCAAGAGCCTCAGCGATGCACTCCGCGACCTGGAGGGGCGGTTCGGGCCCGAGATGAAGACCTATCAGTGGGGAGAGCTTCACACCCTGACATTCGAGCACCCGTTCGGCAGGCGCTGGCCGCTCGACGCAATTTTCAACATCGGACCTTTTTCCACCGGCGGAACTGGGACAACCGTCAACTGCGGCGAGTACCAGCTCTTCGGGCCGTACAAGGATATCCTTGGGCCTTCGATGAGGCAGGTGACGGACATGTCGAATGTCTCGCGTTCCTGGTCCGTCATCACGACCGGTCAGTCGGGACAACCGTTCACGCGTCACTTCAGTGACCAGACTCCTCTCTGGCGCCACAACAGCTACCACGAGATGATCACGGACTGGCAAGCGCTCGAACAGGCGGGAGGCGATCTTCTGAGGCTCATTCCGGAGGAGAGCCGCGAATGACCGCCGAGGTATCGGATGCACTTCTCAACGCACTGAAAAGCGCGCAGTCGGCCGCGGCGCTGACAGGCGCGGGCATCTCTGCGGAGAGCGGCATCGAAACATTCCGGGGCGAGAACGGATTGTGGAACCGGTTCAAACCGGAGGAACTTGCGAACGTCGATGCATTTCTTCGCAACCCCGATCTTGTGTGGGCCTGGTACGCCTACCGGAAGAGGGTTATCCATCAGAGCGGACCGAATGCGGCGCACCGCGCGCTCGTGGAGCTTGAGGCGCTGATCCCCGACTGGACGACGATCACGCAGAACGTGGATGACCTTCACCGCCGGGCAGGGAGCCGGAACGTCGCGGAGCTGCACGGGAACATCACACGCAACTACTGCTACGAGTGCGGTGCGCGCTGTGACGACGATACTCTGCCGGAAGAGAACAACGCTCCGCACTGCTCGAAATGCGGCGGACTGGTCCGTCCCGATGTCGTCTGGTTCGGTGAGCTTCTCCCCGCCGACGCATGGGAGAAGGCTGAAGATGCAGCCCGCCGCGCAGACGTCTTTTTCAGCATTGGCACATCGGCCGTCGTGTACCCGGCGGCATCGCTCCCGCTCATCGCGAAGCGGCACGGGGCGTACGTCGTGGAGGTTAACATGGATGCCACGCCGCTCACCGGTCTCGCCGACGAGACTATCATCGGCGCCGCCGGAGAAATCCTCCCCGTGATCGTTGATAAGTTCCGCGAGATGAAAGCCGGCCGCGGATGACTCCCAACTGCAACCACGGATCACACGAAAACAGGCGAATGTACGCGGAGACACATTCAACGAGAAAAGAAAGAAACCACAAACCACCGACGGAAACCAGGAATTCTCCTTCATGGAGTCTTCATCCATAAGATTTCGTCTTCTTTCGTGAAATCCGTGGTTCCATTCTTAAGGAGTACTCCATGCACTCGACACAGCTACGGAAAGCGAAGATACTCTGTACCATCGGCCCTGCAAGTTCTTCCCCGGACGTAGTCTCGCGCCTGATCGATGCGGGCATGAACGCCGCGCGGCTCAACTTCTCCCACGGAGAGCGCGAGACTCACCGGACCGCACTCGAGACAATCCGCCGCGCCGCAGATGAACGTGGGCTCTTCCTTCCGGTGATCCAGGACCTTCAGGGGCCGAAGATCCGCACCGGCCGGCTTGCCTCGTCCCCCATGACGCTTGTCGACGGTGCACGTGTTACGATCACGGCACGTGATATCCCCGGCACTGCGGAAATGATATCGACAACGTACTCGCACCTCCCGGATGATGTGAAACCCGGCGACAGGATTCTCCTCAGCGACGGCCTGATTGAATTGCGTGTGGTGAGTACCGGAGGAACGGAAGTCGTTTGCGATATCGTGAACGGCGGAGAACTTGGAGAGCACAAGGGGATCAACCTCCCGGGTGTTGCCGTCAGCGCTCCATCTCTTACTGAGAAGGACATGGCGGACGCGGCGTTCGGCGTGGAGATGGGGGTCGACGCGATTGCGCTCTCCTTCGTCCGTCGGGCGGAGGATATCGCCGACCTGCAGGCGTTCCTCGACACGCTCGGGGCGTCGCTTCCGATCATCGCGAAGATAGAGAAGCCGGAAGCCGTGGCCGATATCGAACGCATCCTTGAAAAGGCAGACGCAGTGATGGTGGCGCGGGGAGATCTCGGCGTCGAAGTCCCGACAGAGGACGTCCCGATGATCCAGAAAATGATCATCCAGCATGCGAATCGCGTCGGGAAACCTGTTATCATTGCAACACAGATGCTCGAATCGATGGTTTATGAACCCCGTCCCACGCGGGCCGAGGCGTCGGATGTCGCGAATGCGGTCCTTGACGGCGGCGACATGCTCATGCTGAGCGCCGAGACGTCGCTCGGCAAGTTCCCCGTCGAAGCGGTCAGGACGATGTCCAAGGTCATCGCGAAGGCAGAGGCGCTCGGCATTGCGCACACGGATATTGCGGAGCTTACCGAGCTTGCCTCAAATGATATGACGGAGGCCGTGGCACACGCGGCGTGCGTTCTTGCCGGACAGATCGGCGCCGCGGCGATTGTGGCCGTGACCCATACTGGTACAACCGCGCGCCTGCTGTCTCGCTACCGCCCGAAGGCCCCGATTGTCGCCGCAACGACCGATGCCCATACGGCAAGGTGGGCTCAGTTCTGCTGGGGAGTCACAGGGATGGTGGTAAACACGTTCGGCGACACTGACAGTACATTGAAAGACGTCGAAGCTGTCCTCGTGCGGAGCGGGATTGTTGCACCGGGCGATACAGTGGTCTTCACCGCGGGCATCCCTGTCCCGTGCAAAGGGTCGACGAACATGGTGAGAGTGACGCAGGTGGGATAGTAACAGGAAAGATAACCCCCGTCCTAACCTTCCCCCGAAAGGGATGCGACCGCAACTTACTTCGTCTTCATCTCCGTGAATTCTATCCCGGCAGGAACCTAAAACTGTGACGCAGGGATGCTCGCATTCTCCCGCAGCCTCGTCACGTTGGTCCGGATCTTCTTTCCCTCCGTTGTGACATCCCATCTCATCACAATACCATTCCAGACCCAGTAGGTCCCATTCGACTTCTGTGATTCGTTGTCCATGGTGTAGACGACGCACTGCTTCCCGAGAACTGTTTCACTTCCTACCTGGTTGCACTAATAACATCGTGAACTGATTCTTAATGCTCAGGAATCTAATAACATCGCATACCGAATTAAGTCTGCCCTCTTGTCATTGGAAGCAGAGGAGCAACAACATGATCCTTAATTGAGAAAGAGAAAGATTTGATCATCCTATTTTCTTGTTTAACAACCAATCTCTTTCTATGAGTAAAGATAGTAGCAACAACATATTGCCCCTCAAGTTTTCTCCTGATGAAATAA
>PEWR01000055.1 GCA_002779395.1 Ignavibacteriales bacterium CG07_land_8_20_14_0_80_59_12 | reverse complement strand
AAGAATCCCTCCCGCCTCGCTTCCACCAGATCAGCTCCGATTCAGCCGCTACGACGTGGTTAGAAAGGTCCTTCCAGCCAATCCTTCTCTGGGAGATTACAGAACTTCCTCGCAAAAGTCAAGTGAGACAGTCTCCCCTATCTCCGATTTAGAACCCGCATGCCCAAGCATGAAGCGGCCGGAGTTTGTAGAGAGAACTCAGCGAAAACTCACGCCTAAATCGGATTTAAGGGCGTCACGATCACCGGAGCTGTGAGCGCTCGGCATCCGGGTCGCCGGTCCGGTCCCCCTGCCTCGCCTGATAGAAGACCTCGTTCCCCTGCTTCCGGCATACCAGGTCCCCCCTTCGCTGAAGATCGCCGATCTCCTTTTCGATCTCAGCGACATCGCAGCCGAGCGACTCAACCATATCTACAATTGTCATGGGACGACGGGCGACGACAGCACGAATAACATCCTTGAGCCCGTCGACCTCCCTCGACTTCGCGCCGGCGCGGAATGAAGCGACGATCTCGGTCCGATCTCCAAGGATTGCACGGATCGCTTCCATCTTTTCTCTCGTTACGGGGCGCGCGGAGGAATCCGACGGGGGACGGACAACCGTGTTGAGCTGGACCCGGTCAGGCGCGATGGAATCGAGCGCGGCCTTGATCCTCGAGACTTCCTCGTCCCCGTCGTTCACACCATCAACGAGGAGTACCTCTATCCAGAGCTGCCCCCAGTACTCCCGGCGGAAGGAGCGCAACCCTTCGATGACACGGTCGATCCGAAGCCTCGGGTGTGGACGGTCAACCCGCTCAAAGACCTCCTGTGTGGCGGCATCAAGCGATGGGAGGACAACATCCGCCTCGAGCAGGTCTCTCCGGACCTCCTCCATGAAAAGAAGCGTCCCGTTCGTGAGCACCGCAACGGGGACGGCGGTCATCGACTTCACAGCGCGGATCATCTCACCGAGCCGCGAATGGAGTGTCGGCTCACCGGAACCCGAGAAGGTGACGTACTGGAGCGGCGTGAACTCAACGCTCCGGCCGGACTGTTCCGGCACTCGAAGCGCCCCGAGCTGACCGAGGACAGCCCTTACCTCCGCGAGTATATCGGCCACGGGGACATAGTCCCGCCGGCGAAAGGCAAGCTTGTCCGTCGGCCCCACCTCACAGTAGATGCAGTCCATCGTACACAGCTTGCGTGGGATCGGATCGATTCCGAGAGAGAGGCCGAGTCTGCGGGACGCGACGGGGCCAAAAACGTATTTCATTTCGGGCTCATTCGAGATAGTACCTGGGTAATATAGCGGCCCTGTTCCTTACAACCAACGCCGCACGGCTGGGACTGTTCGTCGGTTTCGTTGTTCTTTCAAAGTGGAGAGAATATATTGATACGCTGCGGGAGGGGTCGCAGACTCCTCGACACACGTTGCGCCTGTGCACCCAAGTTCACAGCACCCACTCCGGATGGAATGAAGAAAACGACATACAACGCGCACCTCCGCAATATTGCCATCATCGCCCACGTCGACCATGGCAAAACCACCCTCGTCGACCACATGTTCCGGCAGAGCGGGATGTTCCGCGCGAACGAGGAGGTGGACGACCGAATCATGGACAATATGGACCTCGAGCGGGAGCGCGGCATCACAATCGCGGCAAAGAACTGCTCCGTCCGATGGCAGGGGACCAAGATCAACATCCTCGACACCCCCGGCCACGCCGATTTTGGCGGCGAGGTTGAGCGGGCGCTCATGATGGTCGACGGCGCCATCCTCCTTGTCGACGCCTCGGAGGGCCCTCTGCCGCAGACCAGGTTCGTGCTCCGCAAGGCCCTTGAAGCCGGATTGAAGATCATCGTCGTTATCAACAAGATCGACCGGAAGGACGCACGCCCGCAGGAAGTGCTCAACGAGATCTTCGACCTTTTCCTCGATCTCGATGCCACGGAAGAACAGGCCGATTTCCCCGTCCTCTACGCGATCGGACGCGAAGGAATCGCCCAGAAGAGCATCGAGGAAAAGGGGGAGAACCTGGAGCCTCTCTTCGGAGCGATCATCAGCGAAATCCCCGCACCCTCGTACGACCCCGAGGAGCCGTTCCAGATGCTCGTCGCGGACCTCGATTACTCCGACTACCTCGGCAGGCTCGCCATAGGCAAGATCGCCCACGGAACAGCGAAGCTGAACGAGGAGATGGTCTGCATCAACAAAGACGGCGCACCGCTCCCGCTCCGCGTCTTGAAACTCCAGGTCTACGAGGGCATCAGCTTCCGCGAGGTTGAGACGGCCGAGCCGGGAGACATCATCATCCTTGCCGGCATCGAAGACGTGAAAATCGGCGACACGATCTGTACGAAGGATTTCCCACGGGCGCTTCCGCGAGTCCACGTCGACGAGCCGACCATCTCCATGCTCTTCGCCAGCAATACTTCCCCCCTCTCAGGGCGGGAAGGACGATACGTCCAGACAGGGAAGATCAGGGAGCGGCTCTTCAAGGAGACACTCAGGAACGTCGCCATCAAAGTGGAGGAGGCCGCCGACGGTGAAGGCTTCATCGTCAAGGGGCGCGGCGAATTCCAAATGGCCATCCTCATCGAGACGATGCGACGCGAAGGGTTTGAGCTTGCCGCCGGCCGGCCGCAGGTCATCTTCAGGGAAAAGGATGGGAAGAAGCTCGAGCCGATTGAGCACCTCTTCATCGACTGCGAGGAGAGCTTCATCGGTATCGTCACCGAGAAAACCTCCCGCCGCAAGGGAAGGATGGTCAACCTCGTGAACCACGGCAGGGGACGCGCACGTCTCGAGTTCACCATCCCTTCCCGGGGGCTCATCGGCTACAGGAACGAGTTCCTCACCGATACAAAAGGGACGGGCATCATGAACTCGTACCTGAAAGGGTACGAGGAATACAGAGGCGATTTCCCTCTCCGACTCACCGGCTCGATTGTCTCTGACCGCGATGGGGAATGCGTCGCGTATGCTCTCTCCAACCTTGAGCCGCGCGGCACGCTCTTCGTCGTTCCCGGAGACCCGACCTACGAAGGGATGATCGTCGGGGAGAACAACAGGGACAACGACATCAACGTGAACCCGACGAAGATGAAGAAGCTTTCGAACATGCGAAGCTCGACAAAGGACGATGCGGTCACCCTCGCCCCCGTTGTTCCGTTGACGCTGGAGAAGGCGATAGAGTTCATCAAGGATGACGAGCTCGTCGAGGTGACGCCGCGGTCCATCAGGCTCCGGAAGGTCGTCCTTTCACAGCAGGAACGGTATGTCGCTTTCGGAGCGGCGAAGAAGGGGGCCGTTTGATTCTGGCGCTTTCGGCGTCTACATTCTGTCGGAGTGCGAGAACCTCAGCGCGGTCTCTGCGACAATAGCACGGCACGACACCTATCAGCCGGGGAGACGGTCTTGAGAATCCTCACACTTGTCACGAGTCACCCTACGGACCCAGTACGCATGGTAGTTCTTCGTCACCAACGTCTTCTCCTTCCCCTCGGAACCCGCAACCTTACTGCGGGAGACGTCGGTTGAATGTCCTTCTGACAATTGACGTTGCACATCCGCCGCGTCACCCCGACACCGTCGAAGAGGAGCTTCTCCGAGCCCTGACGAGGGTCCGCAGCTCACCCGAGTTGAGGGTGCTGAAGATCATCCACGGCTACGGCAGCCGGGGGAGGGGCGGCTCGACAAGAGACACCGTCCGCAATTTCCTCTTCCGTCACAGGAACAGGTTCCGCAGGATGATCGAGGGAGAGCGGCTCGGGCTCCAGGATCCGGACACGATGACGATGCTCAGGGACCTGGGTGGTGCGCCCGGGGTTGATCTCTGGGCGGAAAATCCAGGCGTGACAATCGTCTGGGTGAAGTAAGTACCCAGACGTACTAATGAATCACTTCGAGTGCGTCCTTTCCCGCATCAAGGAGTGCCCGCGGCGAGATCTCGCTGCCGACCGCGTTCTTCATCCAGAGCTGCGGGATGAGTCTCCCGGCCACGCACATCCGCTCCATCTCGACTCCGAGCGACTTCCCTTCCAGGAACCGCTCGACCTGGAAGCCGATGACGTGTCCGATGGGATAGTCGGGAAGGTAGAGGGCGGCGTCGATCATGTGCGAGTAGATGGCAAGGATCGGCTGGTCTTTCACTCCGAAGATGTCCGCGTAGTAGCGGTTCCACACATCTTTCGCAGCGGCGATGACGGCCTGCTTGAGCTGCTCCGGCGTCGCAGCGGGATTCTTGTAGAGCCAATTCCATGCCTTCATGTCGACGAGTGAAACGCCCATGATCTCGTACGATGCCCACACGTTGTCGAGTGCGGCAAGATGCTTCTTCACCGGATCCTCGTTCTTGATGCCGAGGACATCGAGGTCCTTCGCCTGGAAGACAAACGCGAACGCTTCTGTGAACGCGGTATTCGGAACGCCCCGCATCATGTAGTAGTCGACGTTCTGCAGCGTAAGCGTCTGCTCAACGCAGTGACCCAGCTCGTGCATCGCGATGTTGAACCCCTTGTAGTCTATTCCACCCTTCGGTACCCTCGTCCGGAGATGGGCCTTCTCCGATTTCATCTCCGCTCCCCAAGCATGTCCGGCGCCACGCGCGGGATCCACTTCGATCCTTGCTGCTATAAACTCCGCTTTCTCGGGGGAGAACCCGAGCTTCATGAGGATGTTGGGGATGTCCTGCTGGAACGCCTTGATGTCGGGATACCGAGCCGCGACGATCTTGTTCAGGGTGTCTTCCGAAATTGAGCTTCGCGGTTTGAAGCCGTCGTACCAGATATCGAACGGCTGAAGCGGCCGGCCGAGCCGACCTGATATGAGCTTTCCGACCCCACGCACCTGGCTCGAAGAGACGAACACGGTGAACATCTTCTCGACTTCGGATTCAGGGATCTCACGCTCGGCTTCGAACTTCCTTGCGACATGGCTTGGCAGCGAGGGATAGTACGGATCGAGCTCGCGGACCGCTCTGAAGACGTTCAGGAACTGCTTGTACCTCGTGTCCGGCTCACGCTCTGCTTCGATTTTCTTCCCCTCTTTGTAGACAACATTCGCGGAAGGGTCCCATTCGACATCGGCCTTGTTGATGACCGAAGCAGGAATCTCCTGTGCCACGATCCGCTTCATCACCTCGTAGATCATCTTCTGCCGCTCGAATCCCTTCGGATCCGCATA
>PEWR01000064.1:4566-17460 GCA_002779395.1 Ignavibacteriales bacterium CG07_land_8_20_14_0_80_59_12 | reverse complement strand
CGACAATGGAGATAGATCCGAGCTATACACTGTCAAAGATGTCATAAGTCCAGAATTGCTGAGACTTAATAATGGCCTAACGGTTAGGCTCATCGGACTTTCCGAGCGACCTTCCCACCGAGCGCAGGCTATTGAGTATCTTGAAACCAAGGCGAAAGGCCAGCGAGTGTACCTTAGGTTTGACAAGGACAAACACGACGAAGCTGGTAACTTGCTTGCCTATGTTTACCTGAAAAACAAGACATTCCTAAACGCACATTTGGCAAGGACAGGATTCGTGTCGATTGACACCGCGGTGTTCATGTAGATCCTCCAGCATTACGAGTCATACGATCGAATTCGAAGCTTGCAGTTTTCGATTACATCCAGTGGGCTCTTCCATGAGTAACCTCACCTGTTGATCCGTGACCATCCGAGGCAGCTCCTTGCATGGTGTGCTCAGATAGTCTACAAAATCCCCGCAAGACAATGGGAATTCTAATTGTCCCCAGGTGGGAATTATGAATGTCGCTAATCAGCGGGTTCCAAATCGGAGACAAGGTGGGCGTTAACACTTGATTTTCCTTGACCAAAGCTTTAACTTGGGCAAGGAACTTGAAGTTCCCACCGGAGGGAGGCGTGCCACAAAACGGGAGAAATCCATGGGTGCGGTAAAACAGTTTTCGACCCTGACCGAGATGTTTGACATCGTGACGAGCACCTTTGCCGGCGCGGACCGTCCGATGCTCATGCACAAGGCGGAGGGGAAGTGGGTCGGGTTGTCGTTCTCAACCGTCCGGCGGAACGTTGAGCTGTTCGCGAACGGTCTTGCGTCGCTCGGCATCAAGCGGGACGACAAGGTCGGCATCATGTCAGAGAACCGGCCGGAGTGGGCGATCACCGACATGGCCTGCCTCTCGCTCGGCGCGGTCGATGTGCCGCTCTACCCCTCGCTCACCGCAAAGCAGGTCGAGTACATCTGCAGCGACGCGGCAGTGAAGGCGGTCGTGGTTTCGAACCAGCTTCAACTCACGAAGATGCTGAAGGCCGAGAAGAACATCCGCTCCCTCCGCGCCATCGTCATCATGTCGGACCGGGGGGTGACGCTCAGCGGCTCCGTAATCTCGTTCAATCAGGTCTATGCGCTCGGCGAGGCGTTCGAGAAGGAGAACCCATCGTACATCCAATCGTCGCTCCGGCAGGTTCGCCCCGGAGACCTCGCGACGCTTATCTATACGTCCGGTACGACCGGTGATCCGAAGGGCGTGATGCTCACGCACCGCAACTTCTCCTCGAACATACTTGCTTCGCTTCAGGTTTTCGATGTCTTCTCCACTGACACTCTCCTCTCCTTCCTCCCGCTCAGCCATTCCTTCGAGAGGATGGGAGGATACTATGCGGCCATGTCTGCGGGGGCCACGATCGCCTACGCGGAGAGCGTCGAGACAGTGGCTGAGAACCTGAAGGAAGTCCATCCCACCGTCGTTACGACCGTACCGCGCCTTTTCGAGCGCATCTACACGAAGGTTCAGAAGAGCATTGACAAGAGCCCGCCGGCGAAGCAGAAGATCTTCTACTGGGCGGTGGGCGTGGGGCGCCGGTATGCGAAGGCGAAGCGCGAAGGCCGGGTCACGTTGGGCCTCAAGGCACAGCACGCCCTCGCAGAAAAGCTTGTCTTCGAGAAACTCCACGAAAGCACGGGCGGGAAGCTCCGGTACTTCGTCTCCGGCGGTGCTGCACTGGCGAGGGAGTACGGGGAATTCTTTGAGGCTGTCGGGATCAAGATACTTGAAGGATACGGACTTACGGAGTCTTCCCCCGTCATCGCCGTGAACCGGCTCGACGACTACAAGTTCGGCACCGTGGGCAAGCCGATCCCCGGCGTGGAGGTGAAGATCGCACAGGACGGCGAGATCCTCGCACGCGGCCCGAACATCATGAAAGGATACTGGAACGATCGCAAATCGACTGAGGAAGCGGTCGACCGTGAGGGATGGCTCCACACGGGGGATATCGGTGTTTTCGACGCGGCGGGATTCCTCGTGATCACAGACCGCAAGAAACACCTCTTCGTCAGCTCCGGCGGAAAGAACATAGCACCTCAGCCGATCGAGAACCTCTTCCTTCAGAGCAAGTTCATCGACCAGTTCGTCCTCATCGGGGACCGGCGGATGTTCCTAAGCGCTTTGATTGTACCTGACTTCGACGGCATCCGCGAGTACGCCGATACCCACGGCATCAAGTACCGCGACATGGCTGAGCTGACGCAGAACGAAGAGATCTACAAGCTTGTCGAGCAAGACATCGCGCGGCTGCAAAAGGATCTTGCGAACTACGAGCGGGTCCGCCGGTTCGTTCTCCTCGACCATCCCCTCAGCCTCGAGAACGGCGAGATCACGCCGACCCTGAAAGCCCGCCGGAAGGTGATCGAAGAGCGGTACGGGAACCTCATCGAGCGGATGTACCGCGAACCTGGCCGCTAGAGGAGGAGTTCGGGGAAAGCCTGTCCTCGGCAAACTCTCCCCGGATCTGCGCTTTCACGTTGTTTTTTCCTCCCGTATTTGCTACATTTTTTGAGTCCTTCCCTGGATCGTGGAGCCGCGAGCTCCATTTCCCGGTGTTCCGCTTCTTGGAGAGTCTCATGGTGCTCCTCGACTACGTCCCCATCTTCATCATGGTGTCACTCGCTGGCATCTTTGGCCTCGTCCTCTCGAAGGCATCGGAGATCTTCGGGCCGAAGAAACCGAACCCCGAAAAACTGTCGACCTACGAGAGCGGTATGCAGCCGATCCGCACCGCACGGGAACGCTTCTCCGTGAAGTTCTATCTCGTCGCGATGCTCTTCATCCTTTTTGACGTCGAAATCGTCTTCCTCTACCCTTGGGCAGCGGTAGTCCGCGAGCTCAGGCTGTTCGGCTTCATCGAGATGCTCATCTTCGTCGCCGTTCTCCTTGTTGGTTACGTGTACATCTTGAAGAAGGGCGCCCTGCGATGGGATTAGGAGATGCATTCGGCGAGAGCTTCATCGCGACAAGGCTCGATGCCGTCATCAACTGGAGCCGCAAGAACTCCCTCTGGCCCATGCCGATGGGAATCTCCTGCTGTGCGATCGAGATGATGTCGATGGCCGACCCGCGCCACGACGTGTCGCGCTTCGGCTCGGAAGTCATGCGGTTCACGCCGCGTCAATGTGATGTCCTCATCGTGGCCGGCACGGTGACGTATAAGATGGCGCATGTCTTGAAAAAGATATACGACCAGATGCCGGAGCCGAAGTGGGTCATCTCGATGGGCGCATGCGCGTCGAGCGGCGGCATGTACCGGACCTACTCCGTCGTCCAGGGGATCGATCAGTTCCTCCCGGTCGATGTCTACGTCGCGGGTTGTCCTCCGCGTCCGGACAACGTGCTCAAAGCAATCATCACGCTCCAGGAGAGAATTGCGACGATCCCGGTCCTCTCCACGAAAGGGCGGCGGAACATCGAGTCCGTCACCATTGAATGAGCTGACTCTCACCCCATGAACGAGATGATTCTTGCGAAGCTCGCCGGGAACTTCAAGGACGCGATCCTCTCCTCGAATGAATTCCGCGGTGAGCTCACGGTCGTTGTGAAGAAGGAGGAGATCGTCCCGGTGTGCCGATTCCTCCGCGACGACCCGGAGCTGAAGTTCGACCTCCTCTCCGACCTCTGCGGCGCCGACATGCTCGTGAGTGAAATGGACCGCGGCCCTGAGGTCTTCGACCACGACTACGAGAACGATTTCACGAAGATCCTCGAGCAGCCACAGTCCCGGTTCCAGGTGATCTACAACATCTGCTCGCTTGAGAAAAAGGCGCGCCTCCGTCTCAAAGTCCTCCTCACTGAATCGGAGCCTCACGTCGAGACCGTGACATCCGTCTGGCCGGGTTCGGAATGGCTCGAGCGGGAGACGTTTGACATGCTCGGCATCATCTTCGACGGGCACCCTGACCTCCGGCGCATCTATCTGCCGGATGCGTTCGAGTACTTTCCACTCCGGAAGGACTTCCCGCTCATGGGGATCCCCGGCTCGCTGCCGCTTCCTGGAACCGCCGCCGCGCCGCACGAGGAGAAAAATCGCCATGAGTAAACAGAAACTGACGGCCGCCGGCGGCACGGAACCCCGGAGTGCCCTCCTTCAGGCCCTCCTCGACAAGGACACGATGCTGGAATTTGACGATCCCCTTGGGAGCGACATGGTCCTCAATATGGGACCCCAGCACCCGGCGACGCACGGCGTCCTCCGGCTCCTCATCCGGCTCGACGGTGAAACGGTTGTACGCGCCATCCCCGATGTGGGGTACCTCCACCGCGGATACGAGAAGCTCGCCGAATCGTGCTCCTACCATGAGTTTATTCCGCACACCGACCGGCTCGACTACCTGTCGCCGATCTCCAACAACGTGGCGTATGTCCTGGCCGTCGAGAAGCTTCTCGGCATCGAGGCGCCGCCGCGCGCGCAGTACATCCGCGTCATCGGTGCCGAGCTTTCGCGTCTTGCCTCCCATCTCGTATGGTTCGGCTCCATGGCGATGGACGTCGGTGCGCTGACGCTCCTCCTATGGACGTTCCGCGAGCGCGAGAGGATACAGGACATCTGGGATATCCTCACCGGCGTCCGCTTTACAACCTCCTTCGCACGCATCGGCGGGCTCGCGCAGGATATGTCTGACGAGTCCGCGCAGATGACGAAGGAGTTCATCGACCAGCTCCCCAAGAACCTTGACGAGTGCGAGTCCCTTCTCAACAAGAACCGGATCTTCATCGGCCGGTGCGACGGCATCGGAATCCTTTCGAAGGAAGACGCTATCGCGATGAGCGCCTCCGGCCCGGTCCTCCGCGGCTCCGGCGTCGCCCGCGACATTCGCCGCGACGAGCCGTATCTCGTCTACCCGGAGCTCGACTTCGACGTCATCACGTTCGACGGATGCGACAGCCTCAGCCGCTACTACGTCCGCCTCAACGAGATGCGCGAAAGCATCAAGATCATCCGCCAGGCACTCGAGAAGATGCCGAAGGGGCCCGTCTCGGCGCAGGAACCGAAACGCGTTCTGCCGAAGAAAGAGCGGATCTATACAAAGATGGAAGAGCTCATCCACGACTTCATGCTCATTAACTTCGGTATCAATCCTCCTGTCGGCGAAGTCTACCACGCCATCGAATCATCGAAAGGGGAGCTCGGCTTCTACATCATCAGCGACGGCCGCGGTCATCCATGGCGGTTGAAGATCCGCTCCCCTTCGTTCATGAACATCCAGGCGCTCCCCATTATGCTGAAAGGGGGCATGATCTCCGATATCGTGGCCATTATCGGAAGCATCGACCCGGTTATGGGAGAAGCCGACAAATAAGAGCGGGACCCGTTTGAAGGATGCCCATGTTCACCGAGCAAGAACTCGCTGCAATTGAAGCGATAATGTCGAAGTACCCCGATCCGAAGGCGGCGCTCCTGCCGGTCCTCTGGCTGGCGCAGGCGAAGCGCGGCTGGATCTCCGAGGAGGTGATGCGAGAAGTCGCCAAAATCCTTGGGCTGCCGCCCAGCGACGTCCTCGGCGTCACAACGTTCTACACGATGTACAACAAGAAGCCGGTCGGGAAGTACCACCTCCAGGTCTGTACAAACATCTCGTGTCAGCTGATGGGGGCCGAGACGGTCGTCGGCCGCATCCGCGAAAAACTGAAGATCGGACCGGGCGAGACAACACCCGACGGGAAGTTCACGCTGAGCGAAGTGGAATGTCTCGGGTCATGCGGCACGGCACCGGTCATGCAGGTGAACGACGACTACCACGAAGCCCTGACTCCGGCGAAGCTCGACTCCCTTCTGGAATCATTAGCGTAGGTTTTCGTTCATGGAGAGACTGATCCTTCGCGACATCCCGAATTTCCACCGCATCGACGTGTACGAGGTGAACGGCGGCTACGCCGCACTCCGCAAGGCGCTTGCGATGAGTCCGGCCGAAGTGATCAATGTTGTGAAGAAATCGGGACTCCGCGGAAGGGGAGGGGCGGCATTCCCCACCGGACTCAAGTGGTCGTTCATGCCGAAGGATTCCTCGAAGCCGAAGTACCTTGTAGTGAACGGCGACGAGGGCGAGCCGGGGACGTTCAAAGACAGGATGATCTTCGAGAAAAATCCGCATCAGCTCATCGAAGGGACTCTTATCGCCGCGTACGCGATGGGGGCTCAGACGGTGTACATCTATATCCGGGGCGAATACCTGAAGTGGATTAATCTCCTGCAGACGGCGATCGACGACGCGTACGCCAGGGGGTATGCAGGCCGCAGCATCCTCGGCAGCAATTTCGGCACCGAGATTGTCATCCACCGCGGTGCCGGCGCGTACATCTGCGGCGAGGAATCATCGCTCATGAACTCGATCGAAGGTCAGCGCGGCTACCCGCGCGTGAGACCCCCGTTCCCTGCGCAGTATGGTCTCTGGGGGAACCCGACGACAATCAACAACGTCGAGACTCTCACGAACGTCCCGCTCATCATCGAGCGCGGCGGCGAGTGGTACGCGTCGCTCGGCGCACCGGCACTGCCTGGCATCCTTCTCTACGGCATCAGCGGACAGGTGAACCGTCCGGGCGTGTACGAACTCCCGACCGGCATGCTCCTCACAGAGCTCATCAGTGATGTCGCTGGAGGGGTCAGGGGCGGGAAGAAGCTCAAGGCTGTCATCCCGGGCGGCCTCTCCGTGCCCGTGGTGAGGGCGGACGAGGTCGAAGGCCTCAGGATGGAACCCGAGTCGCTGAAGACCGTCGGAAGCATGGTCGGAACGGCGGGCATCATCGTGATGGACGAAGAGACCGACGTCGTGAAGGTGACTGCGAGAATCGCATCATTCTACCACCACGAGTCGTGCGGTCAGTGTACGCCGTGCCGCGAGGGGACGGGGTGGATGGCGAAAATCCTTCATCGCATCGAACGGGGTGAGGGTCGTCCGGAGGACCTCGATCTCCTTGTTGATATTGCGAACAACATCGAGGGAAATACAATCTGCGCGCTTGGCGACGCCGCGGCATGGCCGGTCCGGGCGATGGTGAGGAAGTTCCGGGACGAATTCGAAGCATACATTGGACGGACGAGGATTGTCGAACGGGCGTTGAGTTCCGCCCTTCCTGAGCCACTTACAGTGAAAGGGTAGGCCATGAACGTCGTTACCTGTCCACATTGCGCCGCTGCAAACCCGGAGTACAGCAAGTTCTGCAACCAGTGCGGGCAACAGTTGACGGCGGCACCGACCGTCGTCTCACCAGCCGCCCCGCATGTACTTCCCATGGCGCAACCCGCAAGCGGAAAGGCAGTTGCGGCCCTGGTCCTGGGGATCCTTTCCCTTGTCCTCGCCGGGTTCACCGCCGGGTTTTTCACCGGCATCCCCGCCATGATCCTCGGGAAGCTCGAAAAGGACGAGATAGCAGCGGGGCGCGCCCCGGTCTCGGGGAAATCGCTTGCCCGCATCGGCTTCTGGCTCGGGCTCGCGGGAACTGTCATATCCGGAATTGTAGTCATTGCGTTGATCATCTTTCTCCTCGCCAGGGTCGGGGCTGTAGGACCTTTCGGCCATTGGCCGCACGCGTAGCGGCGTTCCGCTGATCAGGAACCAGTCAGGGGCAATCATGCGAAAGTGGCTCATCGGCGCAGGCGGCGCGGCGCTCCTGCTCGCCGTCATCGTGATCGTCATACTCTCCTCGCGCTCCAGTCTTCGCTCATTCCTCTCTCCCGGAAACCGGGATTCGCTTCAACGTCCCGGTCAACCCGTCGTCATGCCTGTGATGGTGACCAAGGATTCACTCAACGCCAACGGTATCATGTTTGTCCTTGGGAACATGAGGCCGCCTGAAGGGGCTGTGGTGAACGAAGAAGAGGGTGTGCTCGTTGCGTCCCGGAGCGGGACGGTCCTCCTCTGCGACACACTTCTTTACAACGCGAGGATGGACACCGCCGACCTTGATGCGGACGGGACGACAGAGATCCTTGTCGAGGATTTCTCCGGGGGCGCGCACTGTTGCTACACGCTCCGCATCTTCGGCACTGAAGAGGGAGCCGTCGTCGTCTCGAATCCGCTTGACCTCGGCCATTCGGAGTACGCTCTCTCGGACGCTGAAGGAGGAGTGAAGAACATCATCTGCCGTGACCCGGCGTTCGCATACGTGTTCACGTCCTTCGCGGCATCTCGAATGCCCCTCGTCGTCTACCGTTACAGGCACGGTCGTCTTGTCCGTGCGCGCGAGGAGGCGTCGCAGGTCTACCTCACCGACATCCGGATGCTTGAGGATGACTTCCGGCAGACTGTAGGCGAGCTCCCCGGTGGGAGAATCGATTGCAGCGACACTCTCTCGACGGGGGATGTCAAGTCCATCATCGCCGCTCTCGTGGCCGATTATGACGGCATGCGGAAGCCGGACCTCGGCTGGGAGCAACTTGACGCGCTCTATCCGTGTCCGGACCGCGAGCTGTTCCGACGGCAGGTACAGGCGCTCTTGAAATAGAAAGGGAATCAGAGGGTGGGAAGAACGATCACGGTCCTCTTCGTCGGGGATATCGTCGGACAGCCGGGGATGCTGGCGACAGCGAACCTTCTCCGATCGTTCGTCGATAAGTACCGGGCCGATGTCTGCATCGCGAACGGTGAGAATGCCACCGAAGGGAAGGGGATCTCCGAAGAGGATACCGGACAACTCTTCACGCTCGGCATCCACGTCATCACCGGCGGCAACCATCTCTGGGACCGTTGGAGAGTGCGGGAACTCCTCGGGAAACACCCGAATGTCCTCCGTCCCCTCAACTACCCTCGTGAGAACGGGGGGAACGGCTACTACATCCTCGACCGCGGGGAGCTCGGGAAGGTGGGCGTGATCAGCTTGCAGGGGCGCGCGTTCATGCAACCGATCGACGATCCGTTCCGCACAGCGGAATGGGCTATCGGGAAAATCCGCGAACAGACGAACGTCATCATCATCGACTTCCATGCCGAGGCGACAGCCGAGAAGATGGCGCTTGCCTGGCACCTCGATGGGAAAGTGAGCGCGATCCTCGGGACACACACGCACATCCCCACGGCAGACAACCGTGTTCTTCCGCAGGGGACGGCCTACATCAGCGATGTGGGGATGACCGGCCCATACGATTCCGTCATCGGCATGAAGAAGGAGCTTGCAATCCGCCGGTTCATGCTCGGGACACCGCACAAGTACGAGATGGCGGCGAACGATGTCCATTTCAGCGCCGTCGTCCTCACCGTCGACCGTGACACTGGGAAAGCACAGCGCATCGAACGGATTTTCTTCCCGGAGTTCTAGCGCATGACCGCCCGCATCATCGACGGGAAACGGATCGCCGAGGCTATCCGCCGCGACGTGAAGGAGGAAGCTGAGAAGCTCCGCCGCGAGAAGGGTGTCATCCCCGGACTTGCCTTCATCCTCGTGGGAGAGAACCCGGCGTCGGTCGTCTACGTGCGGAACAAGGAGAAGGCATGCGCTGAAGCGGGATTCTCCTCGTTCTCGGAAAACCTGCCCGAGACGGTCTCCGAAGCGGAGCTCCTCAGACACGTCGCCGCCTTCAATGCTGATCCCCTCGTCCACGGCATTCTCGTCCAGCTCCCGCTCCCAACGCACATCTCCGAACAGCGCGTTGTGGAGTCGATCGACCCCCGGAAGGATGTCGACGGTTTCCACCCGGTCAACGTCGGGAAGCTCCTCCTCGGCGAAGATGGATTCACGCCGTGCACGCCAGCCGGCGTGCAGGAGCTTCTCCTGCGGAGCGGCTGCGATCCGGCCGGGAAGCACGTTGTTATCGTCGGCCGCAGCAACATCGTCGGTAAGCCGCTCGCCGCTCTCCTTGTTCAGAAGAAACCGGGTGCGAACGCCGTCGTGACCGTGTGCCATACCGGCACGAAGGAAATCGGCCGCTTCACACGTGAGGCGGATATCATCGTCGCCGCGATGGGAAGGCCGAAGGCGATCACCGCGGGCATGGTGAAAGAGGGGGCGGTTGTCATTGATGTGGGGATGAACAGGATCCCCGACGCGGCGACGAAGTCCGGCTACAGGCTCACGGGCGACGTCGACTTCGATGCGGTGAAGGGGATTGCCTCGGCCATCACCCCCGTCCCGGGGGGCGTTGGACCGATGACGATTGCGATGCTGCTGAAGAACACAATCCGCGCTGCGAAAGCATTTGCGGGCGCCTGAAGCCCGTTCTCTCACGTATAGAGGAGAAACGCACCATGAACTTTGGCATTGCACGGGAGAATCCGATCAATGAGCGGCGCGTGGCGCTCACGCCCGCCGGTGTGCAGGCGCTCATCGACGCCGGACAAACCGTCTACGTTCAAAGCGGAGCGGGCGACTCCGCCCGGTTCAACGACGAGGACTACATCGATGTCGGTGCGAAGATCGTCTACACGCCGGAGGAGGTCTACGGGCGGTCCGACGTCCTTCTGAAAGTCTCGCCGCTCACTGAGTCCGACGCTCTCATGCTCCGCGAGGAGTCGGCAGTCCTCTCTTTCCTTCATCTCCCCGTTGCGTCTCGCCGTGTCATCGAGATCGTTCTCGAACGCCGTACAGCGACGATTGGGTACGAGCTCATCGAGACAGACAGCAAGAACCTCCCGATCCTCCACGTGATGAGCGAGATTGCTGGACAACTCTCCATCACGATCGGCGCGCGGTACCTCGAGACAGGACAGAACGGACGCGGCATCCTCCTTGGAGGCATTGCCGGCGTCCCCCCGGCAGCGGTCGTCATCCTCGGTGCCGGCGTCGTGGGAGAGACCGCGGCGCGGACCGCGATCGGCATGGGAGCGCAGGTCGTTGTACTCGATCGGGACCTTGCGCGCCTGCGGCATGTCGATGAGCTCCTCGACCACCGCGTGACGACGGCGGTGACGAACACGTACAACATCCGGCGCGGACTCCAGTACGCCGATGTCCTCATCGGGGCCGTCCTCATCAAAGGTGAACGGACACCGCACCTTGTCACGGAAGACATGGTGAAGGCGATGAAGCCGGGCGCCGTCGTGGTCGATGTCTCAATCGACCAGGGGGGATGCGTCGCGACGAGCCATCCAACGACTCTTGAAAGCCCTGTCTTCGTGAAACACGGTGTCATTCACTACTGTGTTCCGAATATCCCCGCGACGGTTGCACGCACGGCGACGAACGGGATAACGAATGCGCTCCTCCCGTACCTTCTCGAGTTTGCAGAGCACGGGATCGAAGGCGCGATCCGGGGCAACCCCGACATCGCCCGCGGGGTGTGCACGTACGGCGGCGCCTGCACACTCGAGAAGGCCGCGCAGCTCCTCAATGTGCCGTATCGGCCTCTCGCGGACCTTCTCTGAGGAGCGAGGTGAGACCCGGTCTTTCGTATCCATGAACCACCGGCCACTCAAACTCCGGTTTGAAGCACGAGGTGTCTATGCTGTGGGTTGAATCGTACAAGAAGAAGTGCGTGTCCGCGGAGGAAGCGGTGTCGGCCGTTAAGAGCGGCGACCGCATCTACATCAGCGGAAACGCCGCCACTCCTTTCATCCTGATCAACGCTCTCGCGGCCCGGCGTGACGAGCTTGAGGACGTAGAGATCAACCACGTCCTACTCCTCGGCGAAGACGCCCTTGCCGCGCCGGGGACAGAGGGGCACTTTCGCCACAACTCCCTTTTCGTTGGTCCCGCGGAGCGGGCTGCCATAAACGAGGGGAGGGCCGACTACGTCCCTGTTTTCCTCTCGGAAATCCCCGCCCTCTTCACATGCGGCGTGATCCCTCTCGATGCCGCTCTCATTCACACGTCACCGCCGGATGAGCACGGTTTCTTGAGCTTCGGCGTCGAGTGCATAGCGACGAAGGCCGCCGCGGAAAGCGCCAGGATAGTCATCGCCCAGGTCAACGACCGCATGCCGCGCACTCTTGGCGACTCCTTCATCCACGTCTCGAGAGTGCACAGGATCGTGGAGATCTCGGAGACACTCCCCGAGCTCGAGCGGAAGGGCTTCACCGAGGTTGAGCAGAGAATCGCCGAGCACGTTGCCGAGCTTGTCGAGGATGGCGCAACACTGCAGATGGGGATCGGCGGCATTCCGGACGCCGTCCTGGCGGCACTTAAGGGGAAACACGACCTCGGCATCCACACTGAGATGGTGTCCGACGGCGTTGTCGAGGGGATCGAGCTCGGGTTCATCACAAACGGACTGAAGACGCTTCATCCGGGAAAGGTTATCGCCACATTCGTCCTCGGTTCTCGGCGGCTCTACGACTACGTTGACAACAACCCCTACTTCGAGATCCACCCATGCAACTATACAAACGACCCCTTTGTGATCGCAAAGAACGATAAAATGGTCGCAATCAACTCGGCGATCGAAGTTGACATGACGGGACAGGTGTGCGCAGATTCGGTGGGAACCAAGATTTACAGCGGGTTTGGCGGGCAGGTTGACTTTATCCGCGGCGCGGCGTATTCTAAAGGAGGGAAGCCGATCATCGCGCTTCCCTCGACTGCAAAGAACGACACATTGTCGCGTGTTGTCCCAATGCTCAAGCAGGGTGCCGGGGTGGTGACGAGCAGGGCGGACGTCCACTACGTTGTTACCGAATTCGGCAGCGCCGACCTTCATGGTAGGAACCTCAGGCAGCGAGCGGAGGCGCTCATAGCCATTGCTCATCCGAAGTTCCGCGACGAGCTGAGGTATCACGCACGGCAGCAAAAATGGCTGTGACGGACCCGACAGGAGGAACAATGAGATGATACAGGATGTGACCATGCGGCGGCTCCTCATGCTCGCTGCTCCGATCGTTCTTCTCGTTTCAGGGGCGTTCTCCCAGCGCGTCCGCCTCGAGGCGGACTATGCCGTCTTCAACCGCGGAAAGGATTCAACGTACATTGAGCTTTC
>PEWR01000064.1:0-4555 GCA_002779395.1 Ignavibacteriales bacterium CG07_land_8_20_14_0_80_59_12 | reverse complement strand
CTCAGAACGCCCTCACGTACAAGTTCGATCAAGATGCGAAGACCTTCATCGGCTCGGGGCTCATGGCCTTGAGGATTCACACTGCGGGAGGCCAGGTCGCTGAGTCAAGAGCATGGCGGATCGAATCGCACGTCGCCGACACCACGGCGGTGCACTCCACGAACAGCGTTCTCGATGAGCTCAGGCTCGATCTCCCGCCGGGCGGCTACACGGCGGATCTCTTCTTCAGGGGTGCATCGGAGGTGAGTCGTCCCGACAGCGTTCGCTTTACCATCCAGGTCCCCCTCCCTGATACTCTCTCGCTTCATTGGAGCACAATCAAGCTATGCTCCTCGATCAGGCAGATTGAGCCAGGAGTGAAAGCCGAGTTTCCGCGGGGAGGATTCGACATGAGGCCGAATCCCGGGGCCATCTACACGCGCGAGACTCCTGTGGTCTATTACTATGCGGAGCTCTACAACGTGATGGGGAATATGCCGGGTGAGTCGTTCAACGTTCGTTCCTCCGTTGAGAACTTCAAGGGGATGCCGGTCTCGAGCGTCCGACTGAAGGAAATCAAGCGGACGAAGCGGGTGAACTCAAGCGCGGAGGTCGGCACCGTCAACATTCTCTCACTCCCAACGGGAGTCTATGCGCTGCGGCTTGACATCCTCGACTCGCTCAAGAATGTCGTTGCGACGGCCCGGAAAAGGTTCTACGTCTTCAACGCACTCCTCCCGGCAAGCGATGAGAGCGGCCTCGTCTCCTCCGCGGATGTCTTGAAGAGCGAGTTCGCAACGTTGGGGGAGGGGGATCTCGATCTCGAGTTTGCAGAGGCAAAGTACATCGCGACGCAGGATGAGAAGAACGGGTTCAGCGAGATCTCCGGAGCCGTTCCGAAGCGTGAGTTCCTCATGACGTTCTGGGGCAGGCACAATCCCGACCCCACGAAGCCTCCGGGTGTTTTCAGGAACGACTACCTCGCTCGGGTTCAGTATGCGAACGCACACTACCAGCGAATGGGGCTTGAGGGATGGAAGACCGACCGCGGCCGCATCCTCCTGCAGTACGGAAAGCCGCAGGATATCGAGCGCACGCCGAGCTCCGAAATGAAGCCGTACGAGACGTGGAAGTACGAAGCGACGCAGGGTGGTTCGCAGGTTCAATTCATCTTCGGCGACGTCTCGGGATTCGGCGACTACCAGCTGCTCACGTCGACCGCTCGCGGTGAGGTGAGGGATGATGACTGGCAGGGCCGGTTGAGGTGACCGGACCGCGGGGCGCTGTGCTGACATCCGACCGATCTGCACCTGGCGGCTTCAAGCCCAGCCGCGCAGGCTTCGTGAGGATGATGTGGCTCTTCACCCTCCTCGTTGCCGCTTCCGTGCCCCCTGTTGCACGGGCGGAAAATGCCGCCCCTCCTGATTCCCTGAGCCTTCTCTTCCGGGCCAGCTTCGGTACGTTCAAGGACGCAGCCGCCATCGCCGTCGACCCGCTCGGTTCGGTCTACGTCGTCGACCGCGGCACGCAGACGCTCCAGAAGTTCGTCGGGGGCAGCCTCGCGTTGTCCATCGGCGGTTATGGGTGGGGCGACGCGGAATTCTCGGACCCGCGCGACGTGAGCGTCCCGTCAGGCCTCGACATCTTCGTCGCCGACTATGCGAACCACCGAGTCCAGAGGTACGACAGGAAGCTCGGTCTTGTCTCGACCCTATCAACGTGGCTCGACACCGGACCGGACCACTTCGGTTTCCCGCTGAGCGTCACCGTGTCTCCGTCGGGCGAGCTCTATGTTATCGACGGTGAGAATTCTCGCATCATGAAATTCGCCCCTGACGGCACATTTGAGCTCTCGTTCGGCGGCTACGATGCAGGCGCAGGAAGGCTGGAGCATCCTGAGCGCATACGCCTCCAGTCAGACAGGCTCGTCCTCGTGGCAGATGATGACAGGGTCCTTCTCTTCGACCCGATGGGGAACTTTGTGCGGGAGTACGGGAAAGGATTCTTCCATCGTGTCCGTGGAATCACCGCGAGCGATTCGACGGTTTACGTGCTCGATGATTCGAGCATCACCGCGGGCGACCCGGTCCAGGGAGTGATGACATGGAGAATTGAGCTGCGGTCGGTTCCCGAAAAGGTCGAGTGGGAGACCGCTGTGGACGCTGCGGTCCTCGGCCGCATCCTCTATCTCCTCACAAATCGAAGGGTTCTGATGTTCGAGGTCCCCGCTTGAATGTGGGACCTGGTTTGCAGTATATTGGTTTGAATTCCACATACCAGGGAAGGGGGATGGAGCCGTATGGCTAAGAGCCTGAACAAAGTTACGCTCATCGGAAATGTTGGGAAGGACCCGGAAATCCGCTACACCACATCCGGTGTTGCGGTCGCGAGTTTCACCATGGCGACGTCGGAACGCTGGAAGGATCAGGAAGGGAACTTTCAGGACCACACCGAATGGCATAACATTGTCGCATGGCGGCGACTTGCCGAGATTGTGAACGAGTACGTGAAAAAGGGGAACAAGCTCTATATTGAAGGGAAGATCCGCAACCGCTCGTACGACGACAAGAACGGCGTGAAGCGGTATGTCAGCGAGATCCTCGCCGACGACATCATTCTCCTCACGGCCCGTCCCGGAGCGGTGGTCGGAGCCGAGTCCGGCCTCGACGACCGGTCGGAGCCATCTGTGCCGGCGGCGCGGAGCGAACCCTCGCAGCGCAACCCGGAGGCGGGCCCGGAGGACGACCTTCCCTTCTAATCTCTGCGGCTTTGTTGAGGCACTCATTCACACCGCCCGCCGCTCCTCTGGGCGGGCGGTGCGTTATCGACGTTCATATCGCGTATCAGCGTGATTCCGGTTCTCCCGCTCATCGTCATCGTTGTACTTCTCGGATGCTCGGCGATTTTTTCGGGTTCCGAGGTCGCCTATTTCTCGCTTTCCCACCTGCTCCGGGAGCGGATTGCCGCAAGCAGGCTCCTTCGTCACCGGCTCGTCACGCACCTTCTCAGCGACCCCGAAAGGTTCCTTGCAACGCTTGTCATGGCGAATGCGATCGTCAACACTGCAATCGCAATCATCGCAGCATTCCTTGCTCTTGACGTTGCCCTTGCGCTCCACGCGGAACCGGCGGTCGTTATTCCCGTCGAGGTTATCGTCGTGACGTTTGTCATACTCCTCGCCAGCGAGATCACGCCGAAGGTATTCGCTGCTCGGAACGCAGAGCATGTCGCCCTGGCCGTTGCGCCGTTCCTCTTTGCTGTTGCGGTCCTGCTCTACCCGTTTGCGGGAAGCATGGCGGCGGTCACCGGCGCCCTCGGCCGGCGGGTGAGAGAACGCAGCATGAAGCCGCTCAATGACGAGGAGATCAAGCTCGCTGCGGATGTGGCGGTCGAGCACGGGACGCTCCATGCCCATGAGCGCAAGATGATCCACGGTGTCGTCGATTTTCCCGACGTGAAGGTGAGGGAAATCATGACCTCGCGTGTCGACATGGCAGCGGTCCGCCTGGGCACCCCGCCGATGGAGATCGTCGAGTTCATCCGCTCGTCGGGGCACTCGCGCCTGCCGGTCTACGATGAAACGACCGACAGCATCGTGGGGATCCTCTACGCGAAAGATATGCTGAAGTACCTCCCGAACAAGCGGAGGCTTGAAAGGCTCGACATCGCGAAGATCCTCCGTGAGCCGGTGTTCATCCCGGAGACGAAGATGGTCAGGGCCCTCCTCCGAGAGTTCCAGAAGAACAAGGTGCACATTGCCATTGTCGTCGATGAGTTTGGGGGCACCGCGGGACTCGTGACGCTCGAGGATGTCCTCGAAGAGATCGTCGGAGAGGCTGAGGACGGGAGCGAGAAGATGGTCATCCGGGTTTCCGATGGTGAGTTCATCGTGGATGGACGAACACCGCTCGATGACTGCGCGAGGGAAACTGGCATCCGTCTCCCACCCGGCGGCGAGTACGACACCGTTGCCGGTCTCGTGCTGACGCAGTTCGGTCACCTGCCCCACAGGGGGGAGGAGATCAGGATCAATGACGCCCGGGTGATGGTCGAGTCTGTCCGGCGCAGAAGAATCCAGAAGGTGCGGCTCAAGGTTGTGCCGCAGGAAGAGGAGGGGAGCGCGTAGGTCGGACTACAGGGGCTCGCCTCCGGGGCCGGCCCCATGCTCGACGGGCAGGCCGACCCCGTTGAACCACCCCAGCCGCTTTCATCCGGAGATACCTCATCGATGAGACCCAACAGACTCTTCGTCCTTGCATCTCTTCCTATCTTCACGGTTGCGTTCGTCGTTGTCCCCGCGGCTACCTCGCCTGCGGAACAGAAAGCCGCCGAAGCGGCGCATGGCATGGTTGTCTCTGCGAACGTCCTTGCCTCGCAGGTGGGCGTTGACATGCTCAAGAAAGGTGGGAATGCCGTCGATGCCGCCGCCGCGACCGGGTTCGCGCTCGCCGTAACGTACCCCGGAGCGGGGAACATCGGCGGCGGAGGATTCTTTATCATTCGACTTGCGGACGGCACGGCTGCGGCGCTCGATTTCCGCGAGAAAGCGCCGCAACGCGCATCGCGCGATATGTAC
>PEWR01000024.1:2938-17722 GCA_002779395.1 Ignavibacteriales bacterium CG07_land_8_20_14_0_80_59_12 | reverse complement strand
CGACCCGCGCCACGATGTTCGGACGTCGTATGAGCGGAGTGCGAACCGGCCTTGCCGAGAACGGACACCCCACGGCCAAGCATCGCAACCACCGGATGCGGCAACCATCGCCGCTCGACAGAGTTCGTTCGACAGAATCCGTTCGACAGAATCCGTCGGAATCGACGATCCGAGTCTGACCTGCCCGCCGCAGGCAGGCGACCAGTTCCGAGGGAAGCGCTCCGCGATTGAGATGAGCATCCAGGCGACGAAGCTCGTGGCCCACCACACTCTCTTGTCGTGCCAGTTAACGCCCATGTCCGTCCTCCATGGATAAGGCCTTTGAACCGGGTTTATCCTCTAATTTCGTCAAACTGTGCGGAGTTTGCAAGACGAACGGTGCGTTCGTATATTTAGAAGAATATTCGGTCCTGATCAATAGCCGCCCTTGCACTCCTTGCAAGATGGCGTGGGTTTTCATCATATCAGGAGGTGCCTATGTACACTTCTCTCGACAATATGAAGAACCAGCTTGCAGGCATCCTAGAAGGAGCCGGTACAGGCTCTGTCACTATCATCGATGAGAACTCGCTTCGCCAGCAGGCGATTGATGAACTTGTCTACACCGCTGTTTTCAGTCCATCGGACGAGGTGAAAAATGCTGCACGCCTCACAATCCGGTCCGCGGCAGCAGCCCTCGGCATCAAGCCCGCTTCGATCCAGGGGCTTTATGAAGCGATGGGGCGGTCTGAAGTAACAGGGTTCACCGTTCCGGCGATGAACATCCGGGGACTCACGTTCGACGCGGCCCGCGCGACTTTCCAAGCAGCACATAACCTCAAGGTCGGCCCCTTCGTTCTTGAAATTGCAAAGTCGGAGATAGAGTACACCTATCAGCGGCCGGACGAGTACGCAATCGCAATCCTCGCTGCTGCAATCAAGGAAGGGCACCGCGGACCGGTGTTCATCCAGGGGGACCATGTCCAGGCAAACGCAAAGAAATACGCAGCCAACCCCGCCAAGGAGATCGATGCCCTGAAGAAGATCATCCTCGAGGAGATTGAGGCCGGATTCTACAACATCGACATCGACACGTCGACCCTCGTCGACCTCACGAAGTCGACGCTCGACGAACAGCAGCGCGCCAACTTCGAGAATGCGGCAGTCCTCACGCAGTACATTCGTGACAATCAACCGGAGGGTGTCGTTGTCTCCGTCGGCGGCGAGATCGGCGAAGTAGGCGGCAAGAACAGCACGCCGGAGGATCTCCATGCCTTCATGAAAGGATACAACGCCGCCATCAACGGTGGAAAGGGGATCAGCAAGATCAGCGTGCAGACCGGCACGAGCCACGGCGGTGTCGTTCTGCCGGACGGGAGCATCGCGAAAGTGAAGCTTGACTTCGATACGTTGAAGACGCTTTCTGAGATCGCGCGGGCAACCTACGAGATGTCGGGCGCCGTGCAGCACGGTGCTTCGACGCTCCCGTCCGAGATGTTTGACCGCTTCCCGCAGGTCGGTGCGTCGGAGATCCACCTCGCGACAGAGTTCCAGAACATGATGTACACCCTCATCCCGGAGGAGCTACGCGACGACATCGACGCATGGCTCCATGCCAACCTCGCGAACGAAGCAAAGCCGGGTGAGACAACGCAACAGTTCATCTACAAGACGCGGAAAAAGGGATTCGGGCCGTTCAAACAGCAGTTCTGGGATCTTCCCGAGAGCGAACGTGGAAAAATCCGGGAAGAGCTGAGAAAGAAATTCGAGTTCCTTTTCACGAAGCTCAACGTCGTCGACACGGTCGAGCACGTCCAGAAACACGTGACGCTCTGAACTGCGGCAATTTCATTGGCGCGGGCTGGGGAGATCGGGACGTGTGCCGCCTCAGCCCGCGTCTGACATTGGAGTACGATTGATGACGGACGATTTGCAGGGCGCTGTTACTCTGACGCGCTCCGCGGATCTCTGCGCACGCTTCGCCAAATGACCCTTGCCATGACAGCATCGCAATCCGCCAGCCAGGAAAAGAAACGAGTCGCGCTCAGCTCGGTTGCCGCGGGTTTCTTCCTCACCGCCTTCAAACTCCTCATCGGTCTCTGGACGGGAAGCCTTGGCATCCTCTCAGAGGCAGCCCACTCCGGACTCGACCTTGTCGCCGCACTCATCACGTACTTCGCCGTCCGCATATCGGACAAGCCCGCCGACCGCGATCATACGTACGGACATGGAAAGGTCGAGAACTTCTCGGCCCTCGTCGAGACACTTCTCCTTCTGATCACGTGCGGATGGATCTTCTACGAGGCGGGGCGCCGGCTCCTCACGGGTGAGGTGGAGATTGAAGTGAACTTCTGGAGCTTCTTCGTCATCTCGACCGCCATCATCATCGACTTCTCCCGTTCGCAGGCCCTCATGCGCGCGGCCCGAAAGCACCACAGCCAGGCACTCGAGGCTGATGCGCTCCATTTCAAGACGGACATCTGGAGCTCCACGGTCGTCCTCTTCGGCCTCCTTTTCACGACCCTTCACTTCCCGGTTGCCGATGCGATCTCCGCCACCATCGTCGCCGTCATCGTCGTCTATGTGAGCGTTCAGCTTGCCAGGCGGACGATCGATGCCCTCATGGACCGCGTGGACCCGGGGCTTGTCGACAGGATCCGGGGCGAAGTCATGCACCTTGAAGGGGTTGCAGGAGTCGAGAAAATCCGCGCCCGTCAGTCCGGTCCCCACATTTTCGTCGATATGGTGGTCAACGTCCCCCGCGAGGTGCCGTTCCAGGCTGCCGATGAGCTTATCGATGTGGTCGAGGATCGGATTCGCGCAGTCGTCCCCAATAGCGATGTAGTCGTGCACATGGAGCCCGTGCCGTCACGGCGCGAGACACTTGTCGACCGCGTCCTATTTGTTGCGCGGGATGCGAGCGTGGCGCTCGTCCCCGTAACGGGCGAGCCAACGCATCTCTTCCACGCCCGCATCCATCACGTCCACGTCTACAGGCTCGGCGGGCCCCGTGAGATGCGGCCGGGACTCGACGGCCATCGGTACCATGCGACACTCCACGTTGAGTGCAGCGAGGATATGGGTTTCGCCGAGGCACACTTGCTTTCCGGCAACATCGAGAAGAAGATCAAGGCCGAGGTTCCGGAAATAGGCTCGGTCTCCATCCGCATCAACAAGCGCGAGAATGCGGTCCTCGATGTAACCGACACAACCGCCTCACAGACGGCGATGGTCGAGGCCATTCGCGGCCTGGTGCTTCACGATCCGAAGGTGAGAAGGTGTGATAACATCCTCATCCTTGACTCGGGCGGAAAGATGCATGTCTCCATGACGTGCGGCTTCGACGGAAATCTCGACCTCGGCGTTCTTGAGGATGCTCTCACTTCGCTCGAGCTGAGCATCTACTCTTCATTCGCGAGCATCTCAGACATCACAATCACCCCGGTGCCCGAGCAGCGATGATCACGACTCCAGCACCGTTCCCAGGTGAGCACCCCGTCTCGTGCGTCATTTTCGACATCGACGGAACACTCACGCAGACGAACGATCTCATCTTCGCCTCGTTCAACGCGGTCGCCGCGCACTTCACGGGACGGTTGTACTCCCCCGCCGAGATCGTCTCATTTTTCGGCCCGCCGGAGGAGGGGGCGATCGTTCGTGTCGTTGGCGAGAAGCGGCTTGACCCGGCGATGGATCTCTTCTTAAACTACTATGAAACGCACCTCAAGGAAATGGCGCGGCTCTACCCCGGCATCGAAGAGCTGCTCCAGGAGCTCACGCGGCTCGGCGTACCACTCTCCGTTTTCACCGGAAAGGGACAGCGGACCACCCTCATGACACTCGAAGGGCTTGACATCGCCGGGTATTTCAGGACTATCGTCACCGGGAACGATGTCGTGGACCACAAGCCGTCGGGTGAAGGAATCACCCGAATTCTTCAAGCCGTGGGATGCAGCGCAGATGAGGCGCTCATGGTCGGAGACTCCGTGGGCGATGTGAAAGCTGCCCGTGAAGCCGGCGTCCGTATCGCATCGGCGCAGTGGGATTCGTACGCCATCGAGAGGCTCAATGCAATGGGGCTCGACCTTGTGTTCCCGAGCGTTGCTTCTCTTCGGGACTGGCTCCTTCCACGTGTGAGGAAGTAGAGAAGGGACCATGCTCCCATCCCAGGATCAATCTCCGCTCTCGAAGGGGCTCATCCGATACGGCATCCCCGCCATCGTTGCCCTCTTCTACGGCACCGCGGCGTTCCATTTCGCTTATACACCGGACGACACGTACATCTACCTGCGCTACGCGCGGAACATCGCCGACGGGAGCGGATTCTCATTCAACCCAGGCGAAGCGACGTACGGGATCACGGGACCGCTCTGGGTGCTCCTCCTCTCCCTCGGGGGCCTGCTCCATCTCAACCTTTTCATCGCTGCAAAGATCCTCGACCTTGCTCTCGCGAGCGGCGCGATCGTTCTCTTCGTCTTTTTCGCGCTCGACGTCCTCGAAGATCACGTGGCCGCAGTCGTCGCCGGGTTTGCGTTCTCCGTAAACGTATGGGTCCTGAGATGGGCCGCGACCGGTATGGAATCGTCGCTCGCTCTTCTCCTCGTCATCGCCGCTGCCAGGGCGGCAGTGCGGAACGACCGCCTCCTCGCCGTCGTGCTTGCAGCACTCCTGACGCTCGTACGCCCGGAGGGGACTCTCTTTTTCGTCCTCCTGCTCATCAACTTCTTCGTGAACTCACCAAAGAAGGCCCGCGCTGTCGAGCACACGCTCGTCTCCATTGCTGTCTACGCAGCGCTCCTCGCCCCCTGGGTCATCTACGCGAACAGGGAGTTCGGGACATTTGTCCCGGCGACCGCGTCGGCGAAATCCGCACTTGTGGATTTCTGGGGTTCCCGATGGTGGGCGCTCATTCAGCAGGCGAAGATCCTCTTCACATCCGACCTGCCGGATATCCTCCTGCTCCTGCTTGGTATCGTCCTCGTTGCCACCGCGAAGAGGTGGGCAGACTTCAAGCCCCATCTCTTCGCCCTGTTGTGGATCGCCTCGCTCCCGGCGACCTATATCGCATTCGGTGTCGACGTCGTGTCAAGGTACCTTGTCCTTGTCATCCCATTCCTGATCATCTACGGCTTCCGCGGATTCCTTGAGTTCCAGTCCCGCTGGCGCGCGCTCGACCGCCTTGGGTTTACGGGTGTGATCCTCTTCGCCGGGCTGCTTCTCGTGGAGAACCAGGTTGTCTACCATCGCACGGTGGTCCCTCACATGCGCGAGTTCACCGCCGGGATGAAGGAAACCCTCATTCCACTCGCAAGGCAGCTTAGCAACGAAACACCGCACGGCAGTGTCGTTCTGGTGCCCGACGCGGGGGCAATCGGGTACTATTCAAACCGGACAGTCTACGATGTGGCTGGGCTCGTTACACCCGAAATGCTCAGACTGCGGAAGCAGGGCCTGACGTGCGACGAGATCATGACAAAGGGGCTTTACAGGGAGGTCGTGCAGCCCGACTACGTGGTGGACCGCAGCGATCATCCTAATCGGTTGAAGAGCGACGTGCTCACACCGATGTACTCCGGTTCGTTCCCCGGACTTGGGATCAACGACAGGGCGGTCCAGTTCTATACGTTGTACAAGGTGCAGAAATGATGAGGCACCTGACGGGCGGGATCGGAACACTGCTGCTCTTGTTCACAGCCGTCCATGCTGCGAGCACAGATGATCTCCCGTTCATCTCAGGGCTCCGCATTTACGGCGGCGCGAACGAGATGCTCCCGCCGATCATCGTCCATGGAGATACTCTCCCGAACGGAACACCAAACACGTCGAACGATTTCATCACCGTTGAGTTCGACGTCCACACGGCCCTCCCGCCGAACCTGGAGATTCGTTTCTTCCACTGCAACCGGGACTGGGCGCAGGATCGGAACATCTTCCTCGTGGACGAGTACCACAACACGCTTTCGACTTTCTCGTTTGCGCCGGCACCGAACGGTGTGGAGCACTATACGTTCCACTATGCGAACCCTTACCCCGATCCGGCGGGCGTAATACGGTTCACCTACTCGGGAAATTGGATCTTCCAGATCGTAAACCGCAACGATCCCTCCGCAATCCTTGCGGAGGGAAGGTTCCTGGTCGTCGATGCCCTGTGTCCGGTCCGGGTGAGCGTCGCCAACGACTACTTCTCCGAAGCCGCCTCGCCGCTGAACCAGGTGAACCGTGTGACGGCGTCGGTTGTCGTGCCGAAGGATCTGGAGCAGGCATTCGTCACGACGGCCGATGTCTATCAGGACCGGCGCTTCTATAACCCGCGCCGCATCGACCTCAACGACACCGACTCATACACGTTCGTCGATGGTATTGCCTCTCTACGCAAGCGATTTATCGTTCGCAACATGCACCCCGGCAACGAATACCGCCGCCTCGACATCAGCAGAATGACGGCGTACCCGAACGGTCAGCCGGTGCGGCTCATCGGCGGACCGGACCTCTCCCGGTTCTACTCCGAGGGACCGAGGGACCTCGGCGGCAGCGCACACGTGAGAGAATTCGGAGGCCTCCGCTCGGACTATCTCCTCGTGGAGTTCCACCTTTCGTTGCAGCACGACCCTGAGAGCGACATCTTCCTGGCCGGAGCGTTCAATCAGTGGCGACCCACAGCCGCAGACCGGCTGGCGTACGATCCGGGACAGCAGTGGTATTCAATCAGAGAGTGGATCCGGCGCGGCGTCTATGATTACCAGTACATCATCGGCACATGGGACGAGACGAGTGGGGAGGTGTTGGACCAGGACTGGCTCACGCTCGAGGGAAACGATTTCCGTACCGTTGCAGATTACACGGTCGTTCTTTACTATAACGACACGCACTTCGGCGGCTTCGACCGGATCGTCGGGATTAGAAAAGGAACAAGCTCTCTCTCACTTCCATGAGGCTCGCGCCATGAGTGAACCCCTGCAGGTTGGCGTCATCGGCACAGGACACCTTGGCTCCCTACATGCAAAGTTCCTCGCGAAAGCGCCGGGATCGCGGCTCGTCGGGGTGTACGACATCGAGCCGGAGCGTGCCGCCGTGGTGGCTCGGGAATACGGCACACGTCAGTTCGATTCGGTGGAGGACCTCGTCGCCGCCTGCGATGCTGTGTCCATCGCAACACCGACGAGTACGCATGCGGTTGTAGCGCGCATCCCCCTTTCTGCCGGACGTCCCGTCTTCATCGAAAAACCAATCGCTTCGACGGTGGAGGAGGCGGACGAGATCATCGACCTCGCGCGCAGGAACGGAGTCCACGTGATGGTCGGACACATCGAGCGGTTCAATCCGGCTATTCTCGCACTTGGCAACATCGACCTCAATCCGCTGTTCGTGGAATCGCACCGCCTTGCACAGTTCGACCCGCGAGGGACCGACGTCGCGGTCGTCCTCGATCTCATGATCCATGACATCGACCTCATCCTGAGCCTTGTGCGGTCGCCCATCGCCCACATTCACGCGAACGGTGTCGCCGTCGTCTCGGAGACGATAGATATCGCAAATGCGCGGATCGAGTTCGAGAATGGCTGCGTCGCGAACGTAACGTCAAGCCGCATCTCGCAACGGAAGATGCGGAAGATGCGCTTGTTCCAGCGCGACGCGTACATCTCCATCGACCTCTCGCAGGGATTGACGGAGATCTTCCGGCTCGTCGACCAGCTTCCGCCGTCTGAACACCCGACGGTGCTCCTTGGACAAATCGAGCGGGGCGCGGTAAAGCGAAACGTCGTGTACGAGCGGCCGGAGCAGAAAGAGGTGAATTCACTGCAGTACGAGATGGAGCAGTTCGTCGCTTCGGTGCGTGAGCACCGCCGGCCGCCTGTGACCGCCGAGGACGCTCGTGCCGCGCTCGCCGTGGCACAGGAGATCATCGAGAAGATCGGGCAGCAGAAGCTGCCGGCGTGAGCATCTCCTCAAGACGGTCATTGCGAGGCCTTGAACGGGCCGACCTCGCGATGACTCTCTGAACCCATTCAGGAAGGCCATGGTTCGCACGATAGACATCCACGAGACACTCCTCTCCGCCATCGGAGCCGTCGCGGACAAGAACGGCGTGGAGGCGTACGTCGTCGGCGGGTACGTTCGGAATCGTTTGCTCGACCGCCACGTCACCGACCTCGATGTGGTTGTGGTCGGCGACGGCGTCAACTTTGCGAAGCTCGTCGCTGCGGCATTCCACCGTGAGCATGTCGTCACGTACGAGAAATTCGGCACCGCAATGGTGCAGCTCGACGGGACAAAGGTCGAATTCGTCGGAGCACGCAAAGAAAGCTACCAGAAGAATTCACGGAAACCGGATGTCGAGCGCGGCTCGCTCGACGACGATCTCGCACGCCGCGACTTCACGATCAACGCGATGGCGGCATCGCTCAACGCCCCCCGGTGGGGAGAGGTCGTCGATCCGTTTGATGGGCAGCGCGACCTCGCGCGGAGAATCATCCGCACGCCGCTTGAGCCGGACCGCACGTTCAATGACGACCCGCTCCGGATCATGCGAGCCATCCGGTTTGCGAGTCAGCTCGGCTTTGTCATCGACACAGGCACGCTCGACGCGATCCGGCGGATGAAGGAGCGTCTCTCCATCATGTCGCAGGAGCGCATCACGGATGAGTTCCTGAAGATCCTCATGTCGTCGAAGCCCTCTGTCGGGCTGAAGCTCATGATCAACACCGGGGTCATGGACATCGTGTTCCCGGAGATCTCGCAGCTCTCGGGCGTCGACCAGCGGAAGGACTACCATCACAAGGACGTCCTTTACCACACCCTGCAGGTCGTGGACAAGGCCGCCGCACAGTCGGACAAGCTCTGGCTCCGGTTCACTTCGCTTGTCCATGACATTGCAAAACCGCGGACGAAGGCGTTCAAAGAAGGGATCGGTTGGACGTTCCACGGGCATGAGGAGCTCGGCGCGCGGATGATGAAGGACATTTTCCGCCGCTTGCGGCTTCCGATGGAACCGCTCAAGTATGTCGAGAAGCTGATCCGCCTTCACCTTCGCCCCATGGCGCTTGTTGATGAGGGTGTGACGGACTCAGCCGTTCGGCGGCTCCTTTTCGATGCCGGAGAAGATGTCGAAGACCTCATCATCCTCTGCCGCGGCGACATCACGTCGAAGAACCCTGCGCTCGTCAATCAAATCGAGTCAAACTATGACAATGTCGTCGGGAGGATGCGCGAGATTGAGGAAAAGGACCGCATCCGCGCGTGGCAGCCGCCGGTGCGCGGCGACGAGATCATGGAGGCGTGCGGACTGACGCCCGGCCCCCTTGTCGGAAAGCTGAAAAGGGCTGTTGAAGAGGCAATCCTCGACGGGAAGGTCCCGAACGAGCACGACGCAGCACTCGAGTATCTTCTCTCAATCAAGGACAGCATGCTTGGGAGCAAATGATTCGCAGGATAGGGGCCTTTAAACAAAATCACTCAAAAGTGTGTCAAAAAGGATACATTCCGATGAAACATTCGGCGGCTTTGTCCGTTTAACATGTAAGCTTTTTCTCACCTCTTAAGGCTGGAGCACGATCGATGGTACACAAAAACGTGGCGGTTCACTTTATGCTGTTTCGAAGCGGGGCGATTCTTGCGGCTCTCGCTCTCTTCTTCGTCATCGTCCCTTCACCTCTTTCAGCCCAGACTGAGAAGCCGCTGAGTCTGACGATGAGTCAGGCGGTGCGTATAGCAGGTGAGCGGAACACGCAGGTCATTCAGGCGGGCTATGCGACGGATGCGAGCCAGGCAGCAGTTCTTGCCGCCTATGGCAACCTCATGCCAAGCCTGAGCGTGAGCGGGAGCTGGAACCGCAATCAGCTCGATAGGAAGTTTACCTACATCCAGAACGTAGGGTACCTCCCGATCCCGAGCGTCTCCGTCTCGAACTCGTTCTCGACGGGTGTGTCCACGGGCGTCACTCTGTTCAATGGGTTCGCGAACACTGCAGGTGTCAACGAGGCCGTCTCGAGCAACCTTGCGACTCAATACTCACTCGACCGGACACGGCAGAGCGTCGCTTACGGCGTTCAGGGGGCCTATCTCAATGTACTTCGCACGGAACAGCTCGTCCGTGTCAATGCCGAGAACCTCACACGCGACTCGGTTTCGCTCGTCAGGAGTCAGGAAGCAAACCGGGTCGGCTCAGTCGCCGTGAGCGACGTGTACCGCTGGGAAGTCACCGTGGCGAACGATCAGGTCCTGCTCGTTCAGGCGCAGAACAACTATGCAAAGGCGAAGGCCGATCTCCTCTCGCTGCTGTCGCTCGATGTCACAAAGGAGTACGTGATCTCCGATCCGTCCATTACGAGCGAGATCGACACGACGGAGTTCGCAGCGACGAACGCACATTACACCAATTTCCCCACGCTCTACGAGAGCGCCATCGAGGCGCGGCCTGACTACAAAGGTGCTGTGGCGTCAGTTGATGCCGCCTCATCTTCCGTCACCATGGCCAGGGGCACCTACTACCCGAGCGTCAGCTTCTTTGCTTCGCAGGGCCTGAACAGCCAGGTCCTCAATATCGAAGCGTTGAAGGCCAACCAGTCTCTCTTTTGGGGTCTTCAAGTCCAGTGGAACCTCTTTGACCGACTGCAGACAAACAACCGAATACAGTCGGCGCAAGCATCGTACCGGGGAGCGGAGGAGCAACTTGCACAGACGCAGCGGACGATCCAGAGCGACCTCAAGAAGGGCCTCCTCGATCTTGACGCGGCGGAGAAGTCGTACATCGCATCGATCAAAGGAGTAAGGTCAGCGGAGCTCGATCGGAAGACCGCCGCAGAGAAATACAATCTAGGTGCCGGTACAATCCTCGATTTGACCTTTGCAAATGCGAACTACGTTCAGGCGATGACGAACAAGATCAATGCCGTATACACGTACATCGACGCAAAGAACCATCTCGATCTCATTCTCGGGACAACGAAATACTAAACGATCAATAAAGGGACAAACATGGCAGCGCTTCAGCGATCAAAGAAAAGAATCATCGTCTTCTCGGCAGTCGGCGTACTGGTCATCGCGCTTGTCCTCCTCCTGGTGCTTGGAAGCAAAAAGGACAACATCATCCCGGTGCAGGTGGAAGAGGCACAGAAGAGGACAATTACACAGATTGTCACTGCATCCGGAAAGATTCGGCCCGAATTCCTCGTGAACATAAGCGCCGAGGTGAGCGGTGAGCTCATCGCCCTGCCTGTGAAGGAGGGGGACAGGGTGAAGAAGGGTGAGCTCCTCGTCCGCATCAAACCCGATGTTTACATCGCTGCCGTCAACCAGGCGGAGGCCGGCTACAGGTCCGCGAAGGCCTCGCTTGAAAAAGCCGAAGCCGATTACCACCGTGCGAAAGAACTCTTCGCCAAGAAGCTGAATGCCGAACAGGACCTCCAGATGGCGAAGATGACCTACGATGTGGCAAAGGCGGGCGCTGACCAGGCAAAGGCAGGGCTGGACAGGGCAAAGGAGGACCTCTCGAAGACTTCCATCTACTCCCCTCTCGACGGGACTGTGAGCAAGCTCAACTCTCAGTTAGGTGAGCGCGTCCTCGGCACAAGCTTCATGAGCGGAACAGTGATCATGACGATCGCTGACCTCACAAAGATGGAAGGCATTATGGACGTCTCCGAGAATGACGTTGTTCTCGTCCACATCGGCGATACGACGTCTCTCGATGTCGACGCCGTCCCCGGGAAGAAGTTTAGGGGAGTCGTCAAAGAGATTGCGAACACCGCGGCAACGACCGGTCTCGGGACACAGCAGGAAGTCGTGAACTTCCCTGTAAAGGTTCGGATCGTCGGCGATGTGTCTCAGCTGAGGCCGGGCATGTCCGCCACGGGCGACATCCAGACGCAGACGAAGAGCGATGTCCTCTCAGTGCCGATTCAGTCGGTGACAACACGTGCACCGAAGCAGCCGCCAGCGGACGGACAGGAGGGCGGTGCACCGGCTGCGGCGCAGGCGTCGGACGCGAAGAAGAAGGTTGAAAAACCGACAGAGATCGTGTTCGTCGTGAAGGATGGAAAGGTGAAGGCGGTCCCGGTGGAGCGCGGCATCAGCGACGACAGTCACGTTGAGATCACAAAAGGCCTCAGCGGCGGCGAAACAATCGTGAGCGGCTCCTTCAAGGCCATCAACACGGATCTCCAGGATGGTATGGCGGTGAAAGTAGAGAAATCGCGCGCGACAAGCGGCAAGGGATCCTGACAATGGACAACGGCACACTTATCAAGTTCCAGAAGATATCGAAGACATACAGCCTCGACGAAGCTGAGGAGGTTCACGCACTCCAAGAGATATCACTCGAGGTAGAGCGGAACGAATATGTCGCGGTCATGGGCCCCTCGGGCTCCGGGAAGTCGACCTTGATGAATCTCGTCGGCTGCCTCGACACACCTTCCTCGGGACTTTATGAGTTCAACGGCGTGAACGTCAGCTCGATGAGCGACAACGAGCTCGCACGGATCAGGAACAGGGAGATCGGCTTCGTGTTCCAGACCTTCAACCTTCTCCCGCGTTCCGATGCGCTCCACAACGTCGAGCTCCCCCTCATCTACGCGGGGATCCCATCCGCAGAGCGGAAGCGCCGCGCGGAGGAAGCGCTCACTTCGGTCGGATTGCATGACCGTGCGCATCACAAACCGAACGAGCTGTCGGGCGGACAGCGACAACGTGTCGCCATCGCCCGCGCTCTTGTGACAAGGCCCTCCCTGATCCTCGCGGACGAGCCAACCGGCAACCTCGACACGAAGACCGGCGACGAGATCATGATCATTGTTGAGGAGCTTCATGAGAAGGGGAACACGATCATCCTCGTGACGCACGAGGAGTACATCGCGGAGCACGCTGAACGGATCATCCGGATCCGCGACGGAAGGATCGAGAGCGACACACATGTCAGGAACCGCAAGACCCTCAACCAGAAGTGACAGTATGCTGAGCCTCACCGAGATAAAAGAAGATATCCTCATCGCCCTCAACGCAATCCGCGCCAACCTCATGCGTTCCTCGCTGACGACGCTCGGCATCGTCATCGGCGTCCTCTCGGTCACTCTGATGGGAACGGCCATTGAGGGGTTGAACCGGGCATTCCAGACAAGCATCGCCTCGCTCGGTGCGGACGTCCTGTACGTCCAGAAATTTCCGTGGGTCGTGGGCGAGGAGTGGTGGCGGTTAAGGAACCGGAAAGAACTGACACTCACGGAGGCGAAGGCCATTGAACAGCAGTCGACGTACGCTGTCGCCGTTGCTCCCGCCCAGGGAACCACAAAAACGGTAAAGTACGAGAGCCAGAGCGCCGAGGGCGTGGCGGTCGTCGGCTCGAACCAAGACTACGCGGCGCTGCAGGGTGCAAGCCTCGCCGAAGGGCGATTCCTCACCGAGATGGAATCGTCCGGTGCGCGCCCCGTCGTCGTCCTCGGTGCCGAGATCGGCCAGAAGCTGTTTCCCCGCGGGGGGGCCATCGGACACTCCGTGAAGATCGGCGGGTACAGCTTCCGCGTTGTCGGTGTCCTGGGCAAGCTCGGAAGCTTCCTCGGGTTGTTCAGTCTCGACAACCGCGTCGTCATCCCTCTCGAGCAGTACTACCAACATTTCCAGAGCCAACACGAGCACGGCGGACTATCGATCGGGGTGAAGGTGCGGGACGTCAACGATCTCCCCGAGGCGCGTGAGGAGCTGCGCGGGATTCTGCGGAAAGTTCGTCACGCCGCTCCAGGCACGGAGGACGACTTCGCAATCAACCAGCAGGACCTCCTCACGAACGCGTTCAACTCGATCGGGCTCGTCATCGCGGGCGTCGGGCTCTTTATCACAGGCCTCGCGCTCTTCGTCGGCGGCATCGGCATTATGAACGTCATGTTCGTCGCCGTAAAGGAACGGACGCGAGAGATCGGCGTCCGCAAGGCACTCGGCGCACGGCGCATCACGATCATGGTACAGTTCCTCGTCGAGTCGTCGGCAATTTGCCTTCTCGGCGGACTTATCGGCCTCGTTATCGCATTCCCGATAACGATCATCATCGACAAGTGGGTCCTCCCGACGGCGATGCCGATCTCGATCGTCGTCATCGCCATCCTCGTCTCACTCGCGGTCGGCGTTATCTCCGGGCTTTTGCCCGCGTACCGCGCCGCTCGGCTCGACCCAGTCGAAGCACTGCGGTACGAGTAGTGAACCGATGGAGCCCACCTGCTGGTGGGCTCCATCCCCTGCGAGGCCCTTTCTTCTTTCCCTCTGAATCGCCAATTTGGAGAGTAGCTGGAGCCCACCTTGAAGGTGGACCCATCTCCTCGTCCTTCGATTTCCAAGGAGACCGTCACATGTTGAAGAAGACTCTTCCCGCCAGCACGGTTCTGTATCCTCTTCCCGCCGTGCTCGTCACCTGCAAGCACCTCGAAAGAGACAACATCATCACTCTCTCGTGGGTCGGAACAGTCTGTTCCGCTCCGCCGACCGTGGCAATCAGCGTCCGCCCGACACACTACTCCCATCATTTGATCGTCGATTCGGGGGAGTTTGTGATCAACGTGCCGAAGGCATCCCAACTCAAAGAGGCTGACTACTGCGGTATGGTGTCGGGTCGAGAAGTCGACAAGTTTAAGGAGTGCTGCTTCAACCGCATGAAGGCAAGTAAGATCAAGACACCGCTCATCGCAGAGTGCCCCGTGCATCTCGAATGCGTCGTAAAGGAGACGCTCCATCTCGGCAGCCACGACATGTTTATCGGAGAGGTCATCGCCATCGACGTATCCGAGGATTGCTTCAACGAATCCGGCCGGCTTCAGATTGAGAAAA
>PEWR01000024.1:0-2825 GCA_002779395.1 Ignavibacteriales bacterium CG07_land_8_20_14_0_80_59_12 | reverse complement strand
GGCTTGCTCGCAGCGCACCGCCAGCATTCCGTGAGCTGCGCTTCGAGCTCCTCGTCATACCGCGGGCACTTCCATCCTCGGCCGCCGACGGGCTCCCCTGCGGAGAGAGACTCTCTGATGACACCCAGCGCCTCATCAAACTGCGAGTCGTCCATAATCCAGATCGCGGGCCACTGCGCACCGTACGAGTACTTCGCGGCCTCCAGCTCCTCGTTCTTCGTCACAGATCGGATCCCACGCGTCTCGAGAAGGCTCCGGATGTTCGCAAACACCAAGCCATCCGGGGACGGCAGGAGCTCAGGTCGGCTCACGCCGCACAAGGTCTTCGTACGTCTCCCTGTATCGTATGCAGACAGCACGGCCATCCTCGATCAGCACCTCTGCAGCCCGAGGACGCGAATTGTAGTTCGAGCTCATGACAAAGCCGTACGCGCCCGCCGACATCACCGCCAGCACCTCACCGCGTTCGACTCGCGGCAATGTCCTCCCTTTTGCGATGAAATCAGAGGACTCACAGACCGGTCCCACAACGTCCACCACCTCCTCTCCACGATGATCACCCAACATGACAGGCTGGATACGATGGTACGCCGCATAGAGTGCCGGCCTGAGAAAGTCGTTCATGGCGGCATCGACGATAAGGAACTGTTTGGCCCCTGTGTTCTTCCGGTATTGCACCGTCGTAAGGAGAACCCCGGCGTTGCCGGTCAGGTAGCGACCGGGCTCGAGCACGATCGTCGCCTTCAGCGACTCGATCACCGGACGCAGGGCCTCCGCGAGCTCAGACGCGGTCGCTGAAGGAGACCCGTCGTACGAGATTCCCAGTCCCCCCCCAAGATCGATGTGAGAGATCGGAATCCCTTTCTGAGTCAGTATCTCGAAAAGTCCTGCAAGCCGCGAAGCGGCCTCAACAAATGGCTCGACTGTCGTGATCTGCGAGCCGATATGCATGTCGACCCCAACGATCTCAAGATTCGGAAGCGATGCCGCATGCTCATACGCCGGCAGTGCCTGATCCCACGGGATTCCAAACTTGTTCTCCGCGAGGCCGGTGGAGATGTAGGGATGCGTCAGCGCGTCGACATCGGGGTTGACACGCAATGCCACCGGCGCCCGGACGCCCATTCTCCTGGCGACCGCGTCGATCACATCGAGCTCTTCGAACGACTCCACTTTCAGGAAGAGAGCTCTCTGCTCAAGCGCATACGCGATCTCTTCTGCTGTCTTCCCGACACCCGTGAAGATGATCCGCGCCGCGTCACCTCCGGCAAGGAGCGCACGGTAGAGCTCACCCCCGCTGTTCACATCGAGCCCCGACCCTGCACGCACAAACGTGCTGATGACGCTCCGGTTCGAGTTTGCCTTGACGGAGTAGCAGACGAGATGAGGGAGATGAGGGAAATGAGAGAACACGGCGTCAAACTCATGGTACTTCTCGATGAGCGAGTTCTTGCTGTAGACATAACAGGGTGTCCCGAATTCTGCTGCCACCTGCCGGAGTGAGACTCCGTCGCATGTCAGCTCACCCCCGATGTACTCAAAATGCGGAAATGCGACTTCGCGAGTGTCTTCTCCTGTGCTCATGCCGGATGGACCTTTGCAATGACCTCGACTTCCGTCGCGGCGTCGAGGGGAAGGCTGCTCACCCCGACCGCACTCCGCGCATGTTTCCCGTTCTCTCCGAACACATTCACGAAGAACTCGGATGCCCCGTTGGCAACCGCAGGCGACTTCGTGAAGTCGGGTGTACTGTTGACGAAGACGGTGACTTTCAGGATCCGCTCGACACGGTCAAGGTCTCCAAGAGCCGTCTGCAGCACCGCGAGACAATTCAGCGCACACACCTGGGCCGACGCGTACCCGTCTTCTTCGGCGAGCTCGGCGCCTACCTTCCCGACATACTTCACCTTCCCATCCACGAACGGGATCTGTCCCGCCGTGAAGGCATACTCACCGCTGACAACGGCAGGGACGTATGCTGCAACCGGAAGCGGCGCAGCAGGGATGACAATTCCAAGTTCTTTGAGTCGGTCATAAACAGACATAGTTCCTCCTTCATCTGTTTCGCGCTGCATGCCACAGGACTCAAAATCTGCGGTCTTGACCGTGCGCAATCACGGGGAGCCTTGCTCGCCTCCTCAGACGCACGGGTCGGGACGATGTCTCTATCGAAGAACTATCATCTTGCGTGTGGTCGCAAAACTCCCGGCGCGCAGCTCGTAGTAGTAGACCCCGCTCGGGAGGGATCTCGCATCGAATCGGATTCTGTGAAACCCCGGTTCCACTATGCCGTCGACCAGCGTCGCGACTTCGCGCCCCAGCACATCGAACACTCTGAGACGCACAGAGGTCCGCGGCTGGAGGGACGAGGCACCGTAACGGATTGTCGTTGCCGGGTTGAATGGGTTCGGATAGTTTTGATCGAGCGAGAATTCCGTCGGCAGCGTCGGCGGCGGAGGTGGACTCGAAGCGATACTGTCCCAGAGCAGTTGAGCCGCCGCGGCGTGCTGGAACATCGAGAGTGAGTCGTCTCCTGCAATCATCGCGAAGGCGGCAACAGCAGAATCACCCGGTGTCATCCGAACCGGGCCTGTGCCGATGAAAAATGAGACATCCGTCGGTCCAGCCTGCCGCTTGCTCACGCCGGACGAGAGCGCCTCCCATTTCTCGCTGTTCGAGAAGCCGTCGTAGACTCCCCAACTTGCATCTCCCGGATTTGCGATTGCTCTGAACGCAAGCGGGCCGTTCGTGAGAAGTCTCACTCCCGTCCAGGCACGGACCCCGGCAGGATCGGTGTCGTACACGTAGCCGAGATGCAACGGCGT
>PEWR01000129.1:557-5281 GCA_002779395.1 Ignavibacteriales bacterium CG07_land_8_20_14_0_80_59_12 | reverse complement strand
GCCCTTCGTATTCGGGTCGTCCGGGTTGTAGACATCCCACGTCAGCGCAATCCGGTCCCCCCCGCCGTTCACCTGGAACACCTTGGGCGGGAGAGGCGCCTGGGCGAGTGTGAAACCGCTGCCGCTGTTCCAGTTTGCAATTGCGTTACGGAACGTCTTGAAGAGAGAGTCCCTGCCTGTGTAGAACAACCGGTTCTTCTCGGCGGCGTTGATCTTCGGCTCATTCGGCCACTTGTTCATCTCATTGTTCATGTAGGCGCGCCCGATCCTGCGGCACTCATCCCGGCTCAAACCCGCAACCGCCTCCACCATGACGAGCCGAATGCTCTCGCCGGGGTTGAGCGTGTATGGTCCGTAGCCGTTCATGTTGGAGAAGCCGCCTGGCGTGCCGAGCGCTGGATCGCCGGTGGGACCGACCTTGTCAGCGTGACGCGGGAGCATGTGCCCCATGGTCATCCAGCCGTACTCGGCCACCATCTTCTTGTCGTTGAACTGGTCGTTGTTCGACGTGAGCGGATCATCGGAGGACTGGTACATAGTGGTCCGAGGCTGCCCGGGATCGTCCACATCTCTTTGTGCAGCAGACTTCGATGCGAAGAGCGTTGCGAGACCGACAAACTGGGGAGCTCCGATCCGGCCTGAGGTGTCGGTCTTGTCATAGTACGGGTTGTCGAAGATCGGTCCGCCGATGTTATCGTAGCGGGTAAAAGCGGGGAACTTCCCGTGCCAGGCGTACGTGGCGCGGATGTCGTTGTCCTTGTTCCCGGGGAAGAATGTGCTCTGCGGGTTTGCTATCGTCGTGTCGCCCCGCATGTCCAACATTGTGTTGATGCCCCAGCCGGTCGCGTTGCCAATAACAAAGCGCGTGTCCGCGCACGACGCATAGCGGTAATGGAAGAAGACATAGAGGTCCTTGAGAACCTGGTTCGGGAGCTGCGGTGTCGATCCGCCGTCGGTGATCCCTGTGTTCTTGAACTCATAGTCATAGATAATGTAGTTGTCATGGTACTGCTGGCTGAAGGCCATGATCTTCCGCGTCATCGTGACGCCGATCGCGGTGTTCGCGACGTCGGTCATTATCCGGTCCGGCCCGATGGTCGGGTCGACACGGTCAACGTCTGCTTGCGCCGCCGGGACGGACGGATTGCCGTCGACGAACACGCTCGGCGGATCGAACTTGCTCACGAGCTCGAACTTCACGGGGAAGAACTCACCGACGCCGGTGACACGCGGTCCGACGTGGACGGCCTTCTTGTCGAAATGGAGGCCTCGGACGTCCGTGTAGTCATTCACGCCGATCCAGAGTGCCTTGGCCGCTTCGACGTCCTGGTAGTTGTAGATGGCAGGCCAGCGGAGCCCGTCCTGCTGGACCTTCACGCGCCCCTCCTCGATCTCGCACCCGATACTTGAGTACCAGCTCTGGAGGGAGCCGACGGACATCCACTTGATATCGAATTGCGCCCTCACTGTCGAAGGGGAACTGACAAACAGGGCGATGACTACGGCTGTTGAGAGAAGCCAGGAGTACCGCCCCTGAAAAGTGCCATGTTTCATTGTTTCCTCGCGATGACGTTTGACATGCATTCGCACGGTCTCCTTCACAGTCGCATTCTTAGAGGTTTATGCTCAACCTGAGGCCCCAGAAGATTTGACGCGGGTTCAGGAAGGTGAAGTACTCCTCGTTCGGCATATCGATGTATGATCTATTCTTGTTGATCTCATCAAGCCGCGACTGCTCCACCGGCGCCCACTGGTTGTTGACATACTGCATAAATGACTTAGTGGAGGCGTCGTAGTAGATTGCAGTCTTCTCTGGACTCGCCACAGACCCAGTGTTCGGGACCCAGACCATCGGTGTGAATGGTCCGGTTCTGTAATCACCCGGCAGGTCATCACCGGGAATGTTCCCGTACTGGAGCTTGTCGCCGATATCCGCCGGCAGGTGGAGGGACTTCATGTAGGCGTCGCGGTCCCGTCCGTCGACAAACCCATACCCGACAGACCCGGAGTTGGCAAAGTGCTTGAAGTTAAGCGCGTTTGACATGTCCACGAAAAGCTGAACGTTGACGCGGCTAACGCGGAACGATTTCGTAAGGCGAAGGTCGAGATTCAGGTAATCTCTCCAGTGAACGTTGTACTGCACGCCCGGGATGTCGCCGCCACCAGTCCATGTGAACCAGGCACCCGAATTCCAGACGCCGAGGAGGGTCAGTCGCCAGTCGCCGAGTAGACTGATATCGGAAAACCTCGGACCGAAATCAGGGGGAGTGAAGATGTCGATGTTTGCACGGGCATACGGCTGGGGAATCGGTTTTGACTGGTAGAACTGCCGGCTGTTGCGCTCATACGTCCGCTGCTCGGTCGGATTCTCGTAGTATGTCATGAATCCGAAATAGCCTGACGTGGCAACCATGTACGTGTAGTTCACAAACCCCTGGATCCAGTTTCCCCGGTTCTTGTTCAGCGAGATCTCAAATCCGCGGATGTCCTCGTACGAGTTCGGCTCGCGGATGTTGTAGTTCACAAGACGGTTGCGGTTGACGTAGTTCACTGAGTTGGGCTGGTCGCTCACGTCCTTGTAGTAGCCGGCGACCCGGAGGAGGAACTGGTCGAACAGGTTATGCTCGTAACCGAGCTCGTATGAAACCGTCTTCATGAGGGGATTGTTCGGGTCCGCGATCCAGGTCACCATGTTGTTGTCGAGGTAACGCCGCAGAAGGAAGAGATTGGCCGGCGTCGGGATCTGGCGGAAGTGCCCGTAGTTGAAGAACAGCTTCGAGTTGACAGAGATCGGGAATGCGACGCCGAGACGCGGACTGAGCTCGAGGACCTGCTTTGCGTTCTCATGCTGCAGCAGCGTGTCAATCCCGAGAGACTTCGCGCCCGAGAACGCAAGATCGAATGGATTTGTGATTCCGTACCAGTAGCCGCCGGCATAGGAATAGTCGAGGCGGAGTCCGATATTCGCGATCATCCCCTCATACTCGAGCTTGTCCTGCACGTAGAGAGCGCCGCGTTTCGGGAACGTGTGCCAGTTGTCCATGAAGCGTCCGCTCGGGAGGAATATGTCGATGCACCCGGCGATCACTTTGTTGTCGACATACACAAACTCAAGGCCGGTCTTGAGCTGGTTGTAGCGGTCGAGCTGGCTTGTGAAATCGAATCTTCCCGTCCAGGTCGAGAGCTTGCTGCTGTCGCGTGAGTTCGACATGCCGACGCCCATACGGAGGCCGCCGCCCCCCTCGCCGAGGCCGATGCCTGTGCTTGGGTTAGGCTGGTAGCCGAACGGCGCCTCGTCCACCCAGTAGTCGTTGCCGAAGAGATAAATCCTCGAAGTGTCGCGAAGCCGGCCGGGATTTGAGCTGTAGTTCGAGGTGAACTGCTGGATGCTTGCCTCGTAAAACGTGTGCGGAGTGATGTTGTGTGTGAACCGCGCGCCGAACATGTTCCGCGTTATCTTGGTCGGGTTCCAGTAGTCGGTGGTGAAGATTCGGGCATCGAGATATGCCGGTCCGTTACTGATTTGCGCTGCGATGCCTTCCGGCGAGCTGAAGGCCCCGGGGCCGCCGGCACGGCTCGAGTTTGTGCCGCGCTCCTCGCCATAGAGCCCTTCGACCATCAGCTTCATCCCCTCGCCGATCTCGGAGGTAAGTTTCAACTGACCGGTGTAGGTACGATAGTCGGGTGTTTGGAGGGGGATGATGAGCATGGTCCGGACTTCGCGGTATGAGGCAAAGAACCTCAGGTTCCCGAGTTGCTCGCTGATACCGGGGACGGGTCCGCCGAAGCTCGCATCAACGTTGTAATCGGGCTTGTCGATGTCGAGGAGTTTTCGGTGCTGCCAAAGGTACACGCGTTGCGCCGCCTGGGGAGTGAGATCATTGGTCGGATCGTTGTCCTTGAGCGTCTTGTTGGCGACTGAGATCCATCCCTCAAACTCCGGGTACTGCTGCTGCGTGAAGAGGTCCCAGGCGCCGTTCTTGGTGCCGGTCCAGCAGACCGCCGGGTCAACCGCCGGGCGGACCCAGTATGTCATCGGGTCGTTCGGTGAGCGGCCGAAGTGTTTCTGCTGTGGCGGCGAGTACCGGCTGAAGAGGCTGAAGGAATAGTTCTTCGGATCCTTCGTGACGAAGTTCACCATTCCCGACCGGATGTTTCCGTACTCCGCGTTGAAACCGCCTGTCTGGATCTGGATGTCTTCGACGGAGGTGTAGGCGACAGCCGTAAAGGGGGAGTTGTCACGCTCGTCACGAAGCGTAAGGCCGTCCATCATGAAGGCGGTCTGGTGACTGCCGCCGCCCCGGATGGTGAGTCCCTGGATACCGGCCTGGAGTCCGACCACGGCGCTCACGCTTGCAACCGGGAGATTCTCGATTTCAGTCATGTTGAGGTTCTGGCGGCTCGCCGAGACGTCCTTCTCGACAACCGGACGCGTTGCGACAATCGTCACTTCCTTGGTAGTGATCGTCGCCTCGTTGAGGGTGACGTCGAGGCTGGTTGTCTGGTCGATGTTGACACGAACTCCTGTTACAGTGGAAGCCGCATAGCCGACGAGCGACGCCTTCAACCTGTATTCCCCCGGGGGAACGCTCAGGATTGTATAGAAGCCGTCGAGGTTCGTCGTTGCTCCGAGTCTCGTCCCTTCAATCACAACGTTGACGCCAGGGAGCTTCTCACCGGTCTTTGCGTCTGTGACTGTGCCGGAAATCTTCCCGGTTGTTCCG
>PEWR01000129.1:0-502 GCA_002779395.1 Ignavibacteriales bacterium CG07_land_8_20_14_0_80_59_12 | reverse complement strand
CTCTCATGATGTGATTCTCCTTTTCTGAGACAGAAGAGTGCAAGCGCTGCGGGGAAATGGGTCGGTAGGAAGTGAGAGAAGTCAGTAGAGATGATGAGAGGTACGTACCAAAAGTCATGTGCTCATCCCTCCATCGCAAATGGTGACCACCGGAAGAGGTAAGCCTGACGAATGATGCTGATACAGCGGGAGAAAACGGGAACAAGTATCAAATCGCACCATGCCGTTGTTCAATACTGTTGTGTAAAGTACAAAAGACTACCTCAAATGTCAAGCGAAATGTGGAAATGGAAGCCTGAAAAAATGCCCCGTCAAGGGGAGTTTTGTCCATTTGCCGCCGGATTGGTCTTCCGGCTGGGAAGAGGCCGCCAGGGGAGGGCGGCTCGAGCCACCTGCGGTGGCAATTCACGCATCGCCCCTGTCCGAATCCATCTTCCAACGAGATCCTTCCCCTTCGCTCCGCTCAGGGTCAGGATGACCCGCCAGCGCGGGTCACTTCACG
>PEWR01000086.1 GCA_002779395.1 Ignavibacteriales bacterium CG07_land_8_20_14_0_80_59_12 | reverse complement strand
GTGCATCGATGAACGAGTCGAGATCGCCGTCGCGGAGCGGCGGGATAGTCGCGGATTCGCGGAGGAGGCACTCGCGCGACGATATCTCCTCTTCCTTCCAGGAACGGACGATCGCCTCGCATGCTTCCGCATCGCCGAGCGTCCTGTAGAGCAAGTTCCCCACATCCACGGCCGAGACAGTCCCGTCGAAATCGGCAAAGACCTTCAGGTTCACGCTCAGTCCTTCAGTTCGTACCCTGCCGGGACCGTGAACTCTGCTTCGAGGACCGGCGACACGGCGGCTTCGGTCACCTCGATCCGCGTCGAAAAGATGACGTTCCGGCCCGGCTTCGTAGGCTTCGGCCCGTCCTTCTTCTCCGCGTTCTCTTTCTCCTTATCCTTTTCCTTGCTCGCGCTTCTTGCAATTTTCCCGAAGATCCCGCCCAGCGAAGGGGTCTCCTCCTCTTCCTTCGCCTCAGGTTTCTTCTCTTCTTCCACGGCCTCCTTCTTCTCGCCGCCGCCGCTCCCCGCGGGCGTCTCCATGGTGAGTTCATTCACCACCGGGTATCCCTTGATTCCCTTCATCTTGCCGGAGAGCTCCTTGAGGTACGAACCGTACTGCTTCGTGACGGCTTCATTCATCCCCCCTCCGCCGAACCCGAGCTTCGCCGCCTCCGCAGCGCTGAACGCCGTGATCTCATCTTGCACCGTCTGGAGTGACGGCGCTACCCACATGTCGGTCGCGATGTAGAGCTCGTCGCTTTTCTCCTTCGTCTTCACCTTCTCGGCCACGACGGTGAGTTCGACGATGAAGTGCTCGCAGGGGAAGCCGTTGATCGTCTTCTTCTCGCCCGTGTTCTTCAGATCGAGGTTCACGGTTCGCTTCACGTCCGTGTCTTCGTCCTTCTTCTCCTCCTTTGCAGCCTTTTCCTCGGCCTCCTTCATCTGCTCCCGCAGCTTTGCAAAGGTTGTCTCAGTGTAGGTTTTCTTCTCGTCGTCTATGTTCCACACGAGCTCTTTGTCGAGGCGTGTGATCTTCGTCGAGACCTTGGGGCCGCTGCCAGCGAAGAATTTCACGAGCCCCTGGGTGAACTTCATCGAGCTTACCTGCTTCTGCATCAGCGCCTTCACGAGGAGCGTCTCCTCTCCCTCGGTCGCCCCGATGCCTGCAAAGCCGCTGCTCTGCGTCTTCTGGTGGATCTTCACATCGGAGACAGTGTATCCTCGGACAAAAAACAGGCAGAGCACGGCAAGGGCAATCAGTCGAACGGTCTTCATTTGGTTCATGCGAACCTCCCGGGCATTATGAGTGTGGTACTACACGAGTACTTCGTCTCTGAACCTGACAGAGACAAGCTTCGAGACTCCCTCCTCCTCCATGGTGACACCATAGAGTACGTTCGCGGCTTCCATCGTCCGCTTGTTGTGCGTGATCACGATAAACTGGGTGTTGTTCGAAAACTTCTGCAGGATACGCGTGAAGCGGGCGACGTTTGCGTCATCGAGCGGCGCGTCGACCTCATCGAGGACGCAGAACGGGCTCGGCTTGACAAGGTAGATCGCGAAGAGAAGAGCCGTTGCCGTCAGTGCCTTCTCCCCCTGCGAGAGGAGCTCGATGGAGGTGGGCCGCTTCCCGCGAGGCTTCGCGGTGATGAAAATCTTTGCCTCAAGCGGATCGGCCCCTTCCTCAAGCCGGAGATCGGCCTCGTCCCCCTCATCGAAGAAGCTCTGGAACGTGAGGATGAAGTTCTCGCGGATCTTCCCGAATGTCTCGAGGAACTGCCGCTGGGCAGTCGTGTTGATCTCCTCGATCGTCTGCAGGAGTGTCTCCTCCGCTTCGTTGAGGTCCTCCCGCTGTGCCGTGAGGAACTCGAGCCTCTCCTTCTCTTTCTGGAACTCGCTGAATGCCTCGAAGTTGACGCCCCCGAGGGCGCGGATCCTCGACTTCATCGCGAGGATATCCTCGTGTGCGGCCGCGGCATCGAACGGTTCTTCAGGAATGCGCGGCTCGAGCTCCACCTCGAACTCATCCCGCGCCCTCAGCCGCAGGCTCTCCCCCCTCATCTTCAGCTCGGAGAGACGGATACCGAGGTCCTGGAGCTCGTCCACGACCGCATCGTGGCCGCGGCGCGCCTCGCGGAGGGATGACTCAATGGCGCGGACCGACTCCGAAACGGTCTTCATTTCCGACGCGACGGTCCTCTCACGCTCGACCGCCGTTTCAAGCTCCCTCGAACGCAAGGCGATTGCCTCTTCGGCCGCGGCGAGGTCGAGGTGCGTCCGCTCCATCTCCTCCTCGCCTGCCGCGCGGTCGAGCGACCGCTGCCGGATGCCTCGCTCCGCATCGGCGGCAGACCGTTCCGCGTGCTCCCGGCGGATCTGGAGGTTCCGTTCGTCTCCCTTCAGACTCACAAGGAGGAGACCGGCTTCGTTCGTCCGGGCCGCCTGCCGCCCGGTCTCCGTCTCCGTCTGCTCGAGCTCGGCTGCAGCCCGACGCTCCGCCTCGGCCGCAGCGCCGACGAGTGCACGCTCACCTTTCAACCCTGCCTGCTGGCTCAAGACCACCTGGGCGGCCGCGGCTGCGTCCGCGCGGAGCGGGACGAGCTTAGCCAGGAATCCAGTGACCGTTTCACCAATCCGCCTCTTCTCGAATTCCACCTGCGCGATCTGCGTCTCGATGGCCGTCATCTCGTGTTCGATCGATTTCATCTGCTCTGTGAGCGCCTTCAGGTCGATCGCCTCGAGGGCGTGCTCGGCATTTCGGAGCTGCAGCCGCCGGGACTCGAGCTGCTGCGACAGCTCCGACTCCCGCGCCTCAAGTTCCCGGATCTGGTCCTTCGTGCCGATGAAGCTCCCTCCGTCGAAGCTCCTTCCGCCGGCGCGGACTGCGCCGTGCGATGAGACGAGCTCGCCGCGCAGTGTGACACAGCGCACGTCCGGGTAGCGGTGGACAACCTCCGCCGCCGCGCTGAAATCGCGCACAATAAGGTACCGATCGAGGAGCATGTTGACGAGGGGACGGTACTCTTCGCTGCAGTTGACGACGTCGGTGAGCCATCCGATCGCGCCGTGCGCGGGGACAATGTCGCGCATCGAGTGGAAGAGCGGCGTCTCATTGAGCACGAAGAAGGATGCTTTCCCTCGCTCCTCCTTCTGGAGGAGCCTGGCGAGATCCTCCGCCTGCGCGCTCTCGTCAACGATGAGGCCGTGGACCGAATCGCTGAGTGCCGCTTCGGCCGCGGTCCGGTACTGTTCGGGAGCGGAGAGGATTTCTCCGACCGTCCCGCGCATTGTCCCGGGCCGCTTCTCGAGAAGAAACTTCACCGCATCCGGCACGCCCTCTCTCTTTTCCATGAGGGCACGGAGAAACGCGATCCTCTCTTCGTTTGCCTTGAGCGAGTGGACAAGCTCCTGCTCCCGTGACCGCAGAGCCCCGACTTCCTGCTGGAGCTGCCGGCGGTGTTCTTCGGCCTGCGCTACCGCAAGTTCTGCCTCCGCAAACCTCAGCCGGATCTGTTTGTCGCGCTGTGAGAGCTCGCGGACCCGCTGCTCCGCGTCGGCAACGGCGTGCTCCGACTGTGCGATTGATTCCTCGAGGGAGCGGATCCGGTCTTCAAGCGATGAGCGGTCGGCCTCCGCGCGGATCGCCTCGCGCTCGAGGGCACCGCACCTTGCTTCACTGGTGCGGCGCTCCTCCTGCCGTGCTGCGAGCGACTGCTTCAGTTCCACGAGCCGGGACTCGACCGCTTCGAGTGTCTCCCGCCCACGTGCGGCGGCTTCCTCCGCCTCGGCATATCGTACGCGAAGCTCCTCTGCAGCAGCGGCAAGTGACACGAGCTCCTCGGCCGACGCGCACCTCTGTTCCGACAACCTTCCCTGCTCACGCACGAGCTCGTCGATCCGCTCGCGGAGGGCGCGGAGCCTCTCCTCCGCGAGAGCCTTCGACTGCTCCGCCTTCCGGACAGCATCGCGCTTCTCTTCGACGTCGGCTCGGGCAAGCCGCCGCGACTCCTCCATCTCGTTGAGGCGCGCGCGAAGCTCCTCGAGGCGCTCCTCCTCCCGCCTCATCGACTCCTCCATGGCGCGCTTCTGCTCGATGAGCAATCTCCTCTTCCCTTCAAGGGGCACGATCTCACCCGCGATGACGGCTGCTTCGAACGCCATGACTTCAAGCTCGAGGAGATGGAGCTTCTGCGAGATCTCGGTGTACTGTTCGGCGCGCTTCGCCTGTCGCTCGAGCGAGGCGGCGGTCTTCTTCACCTCGGCGATTACATCATTGACACGGAGGAGGTCTTGCCGCACGCTCTCGAGTTTCCGGTACGCCGCTTTCCGGCGGTGCTTGTACTTCGTGACACCGGCCGCTTCCTCGAAGAGCCGCCGCCGTTCCTCCGTCTGGCTCGAGAGGATCGTCTCGACCATCTTCAGCTCGATGACGGAGTACGCGTCGGAGCCCATGCCGGTGTCCATGAAGAGATCCAGGATATCCTTGAGCCGGCATGTGATGCCGTTGAGGAGGTATTCGCTTTCCCCGGAACGGAAGACCCGCCGGGAGACCGTGACTTCAGAATACTCGATTGGCAGGATCCCCTTCGTGTTCTCGATCGTGAGGGACACCTCCGCCATGCCAAGGGGCTTCCGGGACCGGGTCCCGTTGAAGATGACATCCTCCATGTGGTCGGTCCGCAGGGTGCTGTAGCGCTGTTCGCCGAGGACCCAGCGGATGGAGTCGACGATGTTCGTCTTGCCGCAGCCGTTCGGCCCGACAACGGCGGTGATGCCGCTGTCGAACCGCATCTTCACCCGCTGGGCGAACGATTTGAAGCCGACGATTTCGAGTTCCGATAGGTACATAGGGGCCTTTTTTCTACCCTGCGATCGAGCCCCGCGCGAACTGCAGGAGAAGGCGCAGATATCCGAATGTGGAGAATTCGTAGTTGAAGAAGAGGCCGGCGCCGCCGATGATAACAATGAAGAATAGAAACGCGATACCGTAGACACGGCGGGGGCGGATGTCGCTTACAACCGACAGCCCCTTGAGAAGCCGAAGGACATTCCAGGCCGCGATGAATCCGATGATGAGAAGAAGCGGAATTACGTAGGCGGGCATTTCCATAAGGCGGACGAGGATCATGCCAACAACAAGCGCCAGGAGGCCCGGCGCCGCCCCCCAGACCGCTACGTGGAGCACCTGGAGAATGCTGATTCTCACCTTCCCGATCAACAGAGCAAGCCACAGGGCTCCCGTCAGGAGCATCGCAAGGAGAAACGCGATAACCGTGCCGTAGAGGAGGAACGCCGTGGGGGTCCATGTGAGGTTGATGAGCTCTCCCTTGAGCACGGGGGAGACGAGAATGATTGAAAGAAGCCTGTCTGCAACAGGATCGAACCTGAAATGATATAGCAGGCTTCCCGCCGTGAGGGACGCGGTGAGCGAGAGGAGTCCGGCAAGAAAGAGGGTCTGCGAGAGTGAGATGACCCGTTCATCACGAAGGTCCGCGAAGAAGTTGTACGACCGGAAGAGGCTTCGCGAGACGTTC
>PEWR01000058.1 GCA_002779395.1 Ignavibacteriales bacterium CG07_land_8_20_14_0_80_59_12 | reverse complement strand
CCGTAGTTGTAGAAGTTGAAGCTCGTGATCCCGAGTTCGCGCGCCGCTCTTGTCCGGTCGACGAATTCGTTTTTCCCACCGCTTTCAGGAAGTCCCACCTGGAAGCCGAGCGTGATCTCCTTCCCTGCAATCTCCTTCAGCAGGCCCGACAGAAGTGGACGAAGGGCCGCACCGTTCTTGACGTAGCCGAGCGCGAGGGCGCCGCACGCGCACATCAGCGCGGCGCTTGACCTCATCGAGATCGTGCCCTTCCTTGACAACCGAGTTCTCAAGGGTTGTATCTTCCCGTACTTTCTGAAGTCCGGTCTTCACCGGCTTTATCGTCTTGCCGTAGTCAAGCTCCGAGCCGAGGAGGCTGTGCGGGATGAGGTAGACAACAACCGTGAGGACGGCTGCGCCGAGGGCCCAGGCCTTCGGATTCCTGAATTTGTAGATCGCAACCGCCGCGATGATCCATCCGATGAGGGCGGCCGCCGTTTTGTTGTCCGTCAGATCGGTGCCGAGAGGCCAGCCCGTCCAGAACGCGCCGAACGCATACTTCTGGACGACCGGCCCGAGAACCAGTCCGCCCACTGCGAGAAAGCCGAGTGTCCAGAACGTCAGTCTCTTGAGCTTCGCTTCCTTGTTGAAGAATTCGAGTCCGGTCCGCGTCGACAGAAGCATCGCGCCGAAGATCACAACAACGTGGAGAATGAGCACAGCGACGGGGACACTCCCTTTGAAGCGAATCACCGCGGGTCCCTCGGCAGGGATGGCTGCCCGTTCCCCGCCCCTGTCGAGAGTAATCCTGTATTCGAGTTTCCCGGCCGGCGGCTGATGCGGAAGATTTGCGGAGAGCGCTCCATCGCGGTACTCCATTGCATTCGCTGTCCAGTCATCGCTTGTCTTATACCGTCTCCATTCGAGGGTCCCCTTCACGGATGGATCCCGGGTCGCAATCCCGATCGGCTGATCCCCCGCCTCACCGCTGCTTCGTTCGAGCCGGTACTTGAGCTCCTTCCCGCCGAGCGACACGCGGCCGGAGACCGGATAGGTTGGGCCCGTCACGCGCTGGTAGTAGGCGCTTGCGAGCGTGATGATAACTGATAGGATCCAGAGAAGTGCGCTTCGTTTCATAAAGTGTTCTCGAAGTTGTACAGGACGAGGCCGTTCCCTCTCCACTTGGGGGAAACCGCCAGGGTGGAGCGTCAAGCGTGTGCCACTAGGTACCGTTTGATTTTCTGCGCTGTGGTCTTCTCAAACTCCTGGTCACGAATGTGAAAACGCTTGATCTGTTTGTACCCTGCAAGCTGCTTGTTGACCTTTTGGATTTCCTCGGCGATGACCTTGCGAAGGAGCTCGTCGGTGATCTTGATCCCTTTGAGCTCCGAGAGCTCGATGAACGCTTCGGCGTCGACGACAATCTCCGCGGCAATTACCTCGTCCTCCTTCGGATCCTTCTCTCCGTAGACAAGGGACTCGAGGACGAACGGACTACGGTTGATGAGGTCCTCGATCTCCTCCGGGAACACGTTCTTCCCGCTTCGGGAGATGATCACGTTCTTCTTCCGGCCGCTGATGTGAAGGAACCCGTCCCCGTCAAAGTAGCCGAGGTCGCCGGTTTTGAACCAACCGCCCGCGAACGTCTTCCGTGTCGCCTCCTCATTATTGTAGTATCCGAGCATGACATTCGGACCGCTCGCCCAGACTTCACCAATCCCGTCGGGGTCGGGGTCGTGAATTTTCAGCTTCACGCGTGGCATCGGGAGTCCCGCGGCGTCGTCCTTGAAATTGTCGAGCTGGTTAAGGGCGAGGATGGGGGCTGTCTCGGTAAGCCCATATCCCTGGATGAAGTTGAACCCGAATTCGCGCAGTCCCTTCGCGACCATCGGATCCGGCGCCGCGCCTCCCGCGACCATGATCCGGACTGATCCGCCGAACTTGTGATGGATTTCCTTGAACACTGTCCGCTTGCAGCTCTTCCAACCCATCTTCTCAAGGACATTGCTTGCCGTGATCAACGGGCCGATCAGAAGCGAGGTAGTCTTCTTCTCCCTAATCGCCTTGTAGATCCGCTTGAACATCTTGTCGAAGAGGAGCGGCACCCCGAGGATCATCGTTGCCTTCACCGTCTGGAGGTCATCGGAAACCGTCTTCAACGATCGCGCGTAATGCGCCGACGCGCCGGCGTAGAGCGGACAGAGGAACCCGCAGGTGCATTCATAGGTGTGGTGGATCGGGAGGACCGAAAGGAAACGATCGCTCGGATAAATGAATACCATGCTCACCATGCTCATAAGGTTCGACGCGATGTTCGTCTGCGAGAGCATCACACCCTTCGCGCGACCGAGCGTGCCCGAGGTGAAGATGATGACCGCCAGTTCCCCGGGATCGATGACCGGCAGCTCTTCAATACCGCAGCCTCGGCTGAGATTGATGAGCTCCATCTGGGAATAGATACCGTCCTTCAGCGCCGGGAGGTCCATGCTGATGTAGTGTCTCAGCTTCTTCAGCGACGCCCGCTTCTCTCGGAAGAGCGGATCAAACTCCTCCGAGAAGACGACTGCCACAGAGTCCGACTCATGGATGATGTTGAGGATCTCGTTCGTGGTAAGCTTCCGGTCGACGGGTACGATCACGTAGTTGAAGCACATGGCAGTGAGGTATGTGATTGCCCACTGGACGCGGTTCTCACCGATGACCGCGATCTTGCTCCGCTCGTGGATGCCCAGTTTCCTGAGCGCGGTGCCGAACTTCAGGATGTTCCTCAGGAGCACTTCGTACGAGACACGCCGCATGGGCGTTTCGGCAATGTCCTCGAGGGCAAGTTTGTCCCCGTACTTCCGCGCTGACTTGACGATCATGTCCTGGATGGAGTCGATGCGCGGGACGTCGTACAGCTTCATCTTTTTCCTCATGGCCGGCAGTACAGGTTAGTTGCTGAAGCAGCGGAAGACACAAAGAATAAGTATAGCGTGTTGGATATGCTTATGCAAACACGGCGCGGCTCCCCGCGCTGGAATTACTCGTCAGCGGGCACAATGGACTCCACCCTACTTAGACTCGGAAACGCGGTGAAGATTACCTCTCAGCAATTGTCCCAATAGGCCCGCATTCTTTTGTTTCAGGAAATCATTATCTTTATGCGGAGGCAGAACGAAAGGACGGAAGTCGGTTCTGTTCAACCCGTAGCGAGCAACGGATGGGGTCTACCTTTCAGGTGGGTTCCATCTTGCGTTGTCGTGATCCGTGTCGTTTTCATACATTTCCCGTGTCGATCATGGTTCCATTTTTTCTTCACTTTTTCCCAGCCCGGGAGAATCGCACATGTTAACACAACGCCTGATCTTCTTCGCGGCCCTCCTTCTCTTCCCCGCAACTATCATGTTATCCCAGGGAGACATCAAAGTGGCAGACATCGTCTTCGTCAATGGAAAAATCTGGACCGTCGATGCCTCGAAGCCCGAGGCGGAAGCCGTAGCCGTCCTGTGCGGCCGCATCCTTCATGTGGGGACGAACGATGAGATCCGCCGACACGTTGGTCCCGGCACAAATGTGATCGACCTGCAGGGGAAGCGCATGCTCCCCGGCTTCATCGACAACCACACTCACTTCATGACAGGCGGTTTTCAGCTCCTCGGCGTCGACCTGCGCGACGCAAAGACGCCGCAGGAGTTCGCCGAACGCATCAAGCGTCAGGCGGAGAGGTTCCCGGTCAAGTGGCTAACCGGCGGCGATTGGGACCACGAGAACTGGGAAGGAGCCCCTCTCCCGACGAAAGATCTGATCGACGCGGTTGCACCTTCGACACCGGTCTTCGTGAACCGGTTCGACGGCCACATGGCGCTTGCGAACAGCTTCGCGCTCAAGCTTGCTGGTGTGACGAAGGACACGCCCGACCCGCCGGGAGGAGCGATCGTCCATGATCCGAAGACAGGGGAGCCGACCGGCATCCTCAAGGACGAGGCAATGGGATACGTGTACCGTATCATCCCGCAATCGACGGAGGCGGAGAACCTCCTCGCCGCGAAGACCGCCCTCGAAGAGGCAAAGCGAAACGGCATCACGAGCATTCAGGATGTTTCGTCACCTGACGACTTCGCACTCTACCAGGAGCTCCTGAAGAGAGGAGAACTGACCGCGCGCTTCCACTGCCGGCTTCCCATCTCGGAGCTGGATCAGCTCTCCCGTACCGGCGTGAAGGCGCATTTCGGAAATGAGATGCTCACCATCGGTTCGCTCAAGGCATTCGCCGACGGCTCGCTCGGCTCATCGACCGCGCTTTTCTTTGAGCCGTACACACAGGATCCATCGACGTGCGGGCTCGCTTCCGATATCGTCATCGACGGACGGCTCGAAAAGTGGGCGCTTGCCGCGGATAGGGCCGGACTTCAGCTTTCCATCCATGCGATCGGCGACAGCGCCAACAGTCTCCTTCTTGACCTCTTTGAGAAGATCGTCAAGGGAAACCCGCCGTGGGATCGGCGATTCCGCATCGAGCACGCGCAGCACATCCACCCGACGGACTATCAGCGCTTCGCAAAGTTGGGCGTCATCGCATCGGCCCAGCCGTACCACGCCATCGATGACGGACGGTGGGCTGAAAAGCGGATCGGGCACGAGCGCTGCAAGAACACGTATCCCTTCAAGTCGTTCCTTGACAACGGTGTGAAGCTCTGCTTCGGAAGCGATTGGACCGTGGCCCCGATCAGTGCCCTTCAGGGGATCTACGCCGCGGTCACTCGCCGGACGCTCGACGGAAAGAACCCTGACGGCTGGTTCCCGGAACAGAAGATCTCTGTGAAACAAGCGATTGAATGTTACACCATCAACAATGTGTATGCCGTCTTTGAGGAAGGAATCAAGGGATCAATCACCGAAGGAAAGCTGGCGGACTTTGTCCTTCTCTCCGACGACATCCTCACGATCGACCCGGTGAAGATCTGGGATGCGAAGGTTGACATGACGGTGCTTGGGGGGAAGATTGTTTACGAGAGGTCAAAATGACCTGCCACGGCGGGTCGATCCTGACCGGAGCGAGGCTACGGACTTCCCTGCTGGCAGCGTCCCTTCCCCCTTTATGGGGGAAGGACAGGATGGGGGTCTCTCGCCGCAAAGGGTTTCTCGTTATTCCCGGAGCGTTGGCATGGATTTCAAGGCAATCACTGAAGAACTTAGCCGATGCGGGAGCGGCGTTTGACGAGTTGACGCGCAGCGGAAAAGACGACCTCCTCTCTCCTCACAAACCTGACCGGTCATCCTGTCGTGGTAGTTCCGAACGGTTTTTCAAAGGAGGGGACACCGATGAGCATCAGCTTCATCGGCCGCCTGTTCGACGAAGCGACGATCTGTGCGGTGGCAAAGAAGTACCAGGACGCGACG
>PEWR01000087.1 GCA_002779395.1 Ignavibacteriales bacterium CG07_land_8_20_14_0_80_59_12 | reverse complement strand
TCTTTCAGGCGCCTCGTCGAGATGTCACCTTGGATCGTTCAATCTTGCTGAAGGCAACCGGATACTATGATATTCATCTCGCGGCAAAAGGGGATCCCCAAACCGCCGTTCTTGATAGAATCCATAACGAACCGGGCTTCACTCTCAAGTATGCATCGGAGGAGTACCTCAGACTGAATCAGGGAGAGTCCGAGAAGCGAGGCGAAGGCAAATGAGCAACCATTTTGCAGGTTGCAGGATGCATAAAGGAGTCAAGCCGGGTCGGGGAGGAGGGAACAATGCGCGTCGATGAGATAAGGGCGAGAACGGGACTCAGACCCTTGAAGTTCCCGGCCGGCGAGACGCCCCACGCGACGATCGAACCAAACAGAACCTGCAACATCCGATGTCGTCTCTGCTACACGCTCGATAGGGCGTCGGTCAAGTCTCTCGGCGAAGTGAAAATGGAGATCGATCTCGCCTCTCAGAAGAGAAATCTTGAAACAATTACCCTCCTCGGCGGGGAACCCACACTGCACCCCGACCTTGTGGAAATAGTATCCCACGTTAAAGCAAAGAAGCTGGTCTGCCAGCTTCTGACGAACGGTATCAAGTTCCTCCAAGATCGGGACGACCTGTTGCTTGATAGTCTGATTGGGGCGGGTGTCGACAGAATACTCTGCCACATCGACATCGGACAGGAGCATGTTCATAAAAATATCGAAGAGACCTGCGATACTCTGTTCTCAAAACTCGAGAACAAGAGAGTCCATTTCTCCCTGTCAATGACAATCTATGATGACAACAAGGGAACAATACCCGTCATCATCAAGAGGTACTCCAGGTACAGGTTCTTCGACGGCGTCCTCGCAATACTCGCAAGAGACCCGAAAGGCCAAGCATCGGCGGTCCGGAAATGTGAAATGACTGATGAATATACGATCATCAAAGCCCAACTCGGCATCGAGCCGACAGCGTACATCCCTTCGAACCTCGACGATTCCCGAGTCAACTGGCTGGTGTACCACTACTACATCAACGCACAGACGGGAAAGGCTTCACGCATTCCTCCGATTCTCGACAGGGCATTCAGAAGAATATACAGGCTGAGAAACGGGCGCCATTTCTTCGCGATGAGTCCGAATCCCACATGGGGAGCCCTGGATTTTCTCACCACCGGCGTGGCGAGCATCATGACAGAATCGGGACACGTCGCATCGCCCTTCGCGCTGCTGAAGGATTCTTCCAGGGGAAGCTCGATCCGGCTTCAGTATATCATCATTCAGAACCCGCCCGAATTGACCGCGAGAGAAATCAGATTCAGTTCTGCTTTCACTGTCCAGATGCGACGATCCGGAATGGACGTCTCACGCCTGTCTGCATCGCCGATCAGTTGAGCCCCCTGAACGGTGGGGTGGTTAGCGATGCAATCCCGGGAGATCTCCGTCAAACCGTGTACGAGCATCTCGAAGGACCCGGCGTCGCCACAGGAAGGAACGGCGGGTCGAACTGAACCCGCTGTCTGTCTTTCAGGAAAGGTTGTGCGTCAGCGCTTGATTGTGAACTTGAACGGTATCGTCACCCACGCCTTCACAGGGCCGCTGCTCATGATTCCCGGAGTGAACTCCGAGCGCATCGCTGCCTCAACGGCCATGTCGTCAAGCGCCGCGTTGTCGCTCTTCATCACCTGTGCCTTCATCGGCTTCCCCTGCTCATCGACCAGGACCTTCACGTATACCATCCCCTGAGCACCGCTCCGAAATGCAAAATCCGTGTAGACCGGTCTCGCAATTTGTATCGGCTCCGGAATCTTCTCGACGGCGATAAATCCCTCGCTTGCTGATCCAGAAGCCTTCGCGGATGGTGCAGGATCTGATGGTTGTGGAGCGGGAGATTCGACTTTCGCGACTTGCGTGTATTGTGCTGGCAGCGTCGTGAGAGGTTGATCGGAAGTCAGCCGCGCGGGACCGGAAGGCTGAGACAGCGGTGGAGCGGGGCTCTGACCCGGCTGAGTCGTTCTCGGCGCGGCCTTGTTCGTCGTCTGTTTCGTGGACTCCTTCTGTACAGCCTTGCCCTCCGTAACTGCGATTGGAGTCGTCTGTTTGGGCGCGACCGCCTCGCTGCCGGAGCCAATCGTCTCGGTCACCGGAAGGACGATCGGATTCGCGGGCTGCAGAGCAGTCTGTTGATTGGCGACAGTGGGAGCTGAGCCCGCAACCGGCATGTCCAGATCCACCACAGCGCGCTCCCCTGAGCGGGACCAGAACAGGCCATAGGCGCCGAAGCCAAGAGTCGCCACTACCACACCCGCAACCACGAGGCGTAGGAGCGCCGAAGACTTCCCTTTCTGCGCTGGTTCCATCGAGGGCTGGGATTCAACCTGAGGCTCCGGGCTCGGGGCAAGATCTTCTTGGGAATTTGGCCCATCAACTGCCGGCACCGCGACCACGGCAGGTGGTACGTAGGAAGTAGGATCCTCCGCGGGCGCGACCGGTACTATAGATCCTTTACGTTCAGCAGTGATGCGCTCTTCGTACTGCTTCGCAAGGAGATTCCCCGGCTCGATAAGGAAGACTCGCTTCACTTCCTGAAGTGCACGATTGAATTCCTTCTTCTCAATGAGCGCATCGGCTCTACGAAAGTAGGAGCTCAGTACCCTCTGCAGTGCTTCCTGTTGAGTGCGCGCAGAGGCAGTTCCCCCATCCTCAGACGCCGAACCGGAGCCGGCGACGATCCTGCCAAAATCTGCCATGGTTCCCCCCAGGAACGGATGTGTAGGTAACAGTTCATTCGATCAATTGTCGTGCCAGCAAAGGAGAGGTGCGGACCGACCGAACCATTCCATATTGCAGAAATAAGAGACCGTCCGCTTCCTTGTATCTCCTAACATCATGTAGTTTCTACATGGGTATGCGAAATCTACAGACCCTCTCATCGTTGATCGCCGCCGGGAGCGGACGTTGAGGTTCAAGTGGAAACCGGCGCCATCGTTGTTTGCGTCTCTCGGCGATGGTGGGTAAATTATTGGGACTTATTACGATCCTTCAGGAATGATACGCCAGTGGGGCCGAACCGCTTCTTCAGCTTCGTAAAAGTGGAACACACGCTTTTCTCCGTCCCGCTTATCTTTGCAGGGATGTTCCTCGCCCTGAAGGGGATTCCGTCAGCGGCCCAGGCGGCGCTTATCCTCGCCGCGGCCACCGGTGCGCGCACTGTCTCATTCGCTCTCAACCGGATCATCGACCGCCAGATTGACAGGCTCAACCCGCGCACCGCGGACCGGGAGCTTCCCGCCGGCAGGATGACACTGCGGGAGGCAGCCGCAGTCCTCGCGGTTGGACTCGTTGTCTACCTCACGTCGGCCGCGCTCCTCAACACACTCTGCCTGATCCTCTCCCCCATCCCACTGGTTGTCTTCGTCGCGTACCCGCACATGAAGAGGTTCACGTCGCTTTCCCATTTCGGCGTCGGGTCGGGCCTGGCCCTTGGTGCACTCGGCGGATGGATCGCCGTCCGGCCCTCCCTCGCAGACGCCGAGCCGGGGCTCCTCCTTACCTTCTTCACGCTCTTCTGGGCGACCGGTTTCGACATTATTTACTCGACACTCGACGAGTCTTTTGACAGAGACCAGAAACTCTATTCCCTCCCCTCCCGTCTGGGGAGGAAGCGCGCCCTTCAAATCGCCGCTCTCCTCCACATCGTCGCGTTTGGACTCCTCGCTGTCCTGTTCGTCGCGTACCTGAAATCACTCCCAGCATTCCCGTTCCTGATCCTCGCCGGAGTCCTTCTCTATTTCGAACATGAGAAAGCAGAGGACGTCGATATCGCGTTCTTCAAGATCAATGCGATTGAAGGTTTTGCCGTCCTCGGGATGGTGCTGTTCGGGCTCTTCGCATGAGAATTATTGTCGGCATCACCGGCTCCTCCGGCGCACTCTTCGGCGTTCAGTTCCTCAAGCAGGCGCCTCCCGAGAAGTACCTCATCGTGAGCAGATGGGGCAAGGCGATCCTGAAGGATGAAACCGGACTCACGGAGGGGGACCTCGCCCCGTTCGTGACGCAGACGTTCTCGGACGCCGATCTCGCTGCTCCGTACTCTTCGGGTTCGAACCGGTTCGACGCCTTTGTCATCATCCCCTGCTCCACCTCGACCCTCGGGAAGATCGCCGCAGGCATCAGCGACACGCTTATCACACGGGTCGCGAATGTCGCCCTCAAGGAGCGGCGCCGCCTCGTCATCTGTCTCCGCGAGACACCACTCTCAACGGTCACCCTTGAGAATGCTGCCCGGCTTTCCCGCGACGGAGTCGTCATCATGCCGATCGCACCGCCGATGTATGTTCATCCGCAATCGATCGCCGACATCGCGCGCGGCTTTGCCGACAAGGTTCTCGGCATCCTCGGCATCCGGGAGACTCCGGGGTGGCGCTCGGAAGATATTGAGTGAGCCGTCGCGTGAGACCTCCATTCCACTCGCTGAGGGATTTCCTTCTCTTCCTCGAACAGGAGGGGGAGCTGCGACGGATCGGGGCCGAGGTCGATCCGGCTCTCGAAGCCACGGAGATCGCAGTCCGGTCCCTTCGCGAAGGAGGGCCGGCGCTTCTCTTTGAGAAACCCTCGGGCTTCTCGATCCCCCTCGTGATGAACGTCCTGTCGAGCGAGCGGCGAATTGAGCTTGGCCTCGGCCTTCATCCGCATGAGCTCGGCCAGCGGCTTCTCCGCTTCGCCGAGGAGATCATCCCTCCTTCACTGAAGACTCTCCGGACTCATTGCGCCATCGTCCGCCGCGGGCTCGCCTTCCGACCCAGAGTGGTCCCGCGCGCCCCGGCATATGAGACCGAGCAGCGATCGGCCCTCGGAGAGTTCCCCGTGTTGACATGCTGGCCCGGTGACGGTGGAAGATTCATCACGCTCCCGCAGGTGGTCACGGAGGACATCCACACTCACAAGCGGAACATCGGAATGTACCGCATGCAGGTCTTCGATGACGAGACGACAGGCATGCACTGGCAGATCCAAAAGGGTGGGGGCTTCCACTATTATACCGCGGAGAAGCAGAACCTTTCCCTCCCCGCAGCAGTCGCGATCGGAACTGATCCGGCCCTCCTCCTCGCGACCGTCGCGCCGCTCCCCGAGGCGATCGACGAAGCGGCATTCGCCGGATTTCTCAGGGGAGAGAGGACCAGAATGACACGAGCACGAACCGTTCCGCTCGATGTCCCCGCGGAAGCGGAGATCATCCTCGAGGGGATTGTCCCTCCGCTTGAGCGAAGGCGCGAGGGGCCGTTCGGTGATCATTTCGGTCACTATTCTGCGGCATCTGATTTCCCTGTCTTCCATATCACGCGCATGGCCCACCGACGGAACCCCATCTACGCGGCCACAGTTGTTGGGAGGCCGCCGATGGAGGACAGGTTCCTCGGCAATGCCACGCAGGAAATCCTCGGGCCTCTCATCAAGCTCATCCATCCTGAGATCACCGACCTCTGGGCGTACTACGAGGCCGGTTTTCACAACCTGCTCGTACTCTCCGTCGACGAGCGGTATCACAAGGAAGCGATGAAGACTGCCGTCTCTATCATCGGAGAAGGCCAGCTCTCGCTCACGAAGTGCGTCATCGTTGTTGACAGTCGCGTGAACGTGCGGGACTTCAAAGCCGTCATGGGGGAAGTCTCGCAATGGTTCGACCCGCACGAGGATTTTCTCCTTCTCCCGAGGGTCCCCCTCGATACGCTCGACTTCACGAGCTACACGATGAACCTCGGGAGCAAGATGGTCATCGACGCGACAAGGAAAGATGCGGGAGCGTTTCTCCACGCCCGGCCGGGCGCCGAGTCCCGCGAACCGAGCGAGGATCGGACTCATGCACCCGCGGGGGGAGACAGCACCACTCCTTCAGCCGACATCCGGGCGTTGACCGCGCTTGACTCCCGGGTCACCGACGGGAACCTGGTCGGCAAGGGGTTGTTGATTCTGAAAGTAACTGGAGGGGGCCGGGAGGTTCTTGCAAAGGTGCTGAGATCGCCACTGCCGGACGCGGTCAAGATTGTCGCCGCAGTCGGCATGGATGTCGACATCCACAGCGGTGAAGATACAATCTGGGGAATCTTCACACGTTTCGACGCGGAGCGCGACGTAATGTTCACGCGCACGGAGCTTGCGGGCATCGCAGCGGTGTACGGCGGTGTGATGGCAATCGACGCAACGTGGAAACCCGGCTACCCCGAAGCGCTCAGGATGCCGGAGGAGGTGATCCGGCGCGTGGACAGCCGGTGGCAATCGCTCTGGCGTTGAGCAGACGCAGCTTGGGGGGAGAGTTTTTACTCATGATCTTGATCCGCGTGGATCCGTCTTCTATCGTGAGAATCCGCGGCCCCATTTTTCTTTTGTCATTCAGGTCCGCTGTTCCATTCTTGCTTGTGCCCGCGGAAGGCATCGGAGGAGTATGACACCCGTACATGACATCTATTTCCGTGACAACGCGCTCATCCCGGTCTGGGAGAAAGTCCAACGCGGCGAAAGGCTGACACTCGAGGACGGGCTCATGCTCTACCGTTCGCATGACTTCCTCTCCGTCGGCAAGATGGCCCACGCCGTTCAGTACGCCCAGAGCGGGGATGCGGTCTACTACGTCCTCAACCGGAAGGTTGAGCCGACGAACATCTGTGTCCTCTCGTGCAAGTTCTGCGACTTCGCCGTGAAGCCGCACGAGCCGAAGGCGTACGAAATGACGATCGAGCAGATTCTCTCGGTCCTCACCCCAGATCTTCATGAAGTCCATATCACGGGAGGTCTGCACCCGGACTGGCCGTGGGAATACTATGTGAACATGATGCGGGATATCAAGTCGAGCTTCCCGAGCATCGACATCAAGGCGTGGACAGCCGTTGAGATTGATTTCTTCTCGAAGAAGTTCAAACTCTCCGTGGAGGATGTCCTTCTCCAGTTGAAGGAGGCAGGACTCCGAACGATGCCCGGTGGCGGCGCGGAAGTATTCTCCGAGCGTGTCCGGAGGAAGCTCTTCAAGCAGAAGGTGGGCGCAGCGCGTTGGCTCGGCATCCACAGGACAGCGCACAAGCTCGGCATCCCGACGAATGCCACGCTCCTCTATGGTCATATCGAGACCCTGGAGGAACGCCTCGTCCATATGATGAAGCTCCGCGAGCTGCAGGATGAAACGGCCGGCTTCCTCACATTCATTCCACTCGCCTTCCAGCCCGGCGCGACGGGTATCACGACACGGTTTACCTCGTCTATTGACGATCTGAAAACGATCGCCGTCTCGCGTCTCATGCTTGACAACTTCCCGCACATCAAGGCGTACTGGGTGATGCTGACGGAGGAAGTCGCGTCGCTGGCACTGAACTTCGGCGCGGACGACATGGATGGGACCGTGGGCGAAGAACACATCGCACACGAGGCGGGTGCCGTGTCGCCGATGCAGCTTGCGAAAGACCAGATCATGAGGCTGATCCGCGATGCCGGGAAGATTCCGGTGGAAAGGGACATCTTTTACAATCCGATTTCTCTCTCTCCCGCGCCGCCCGCATCACGTCCGCGGCGGAGCGCTGCTGCACGGCCGCATCGAATCATCGGCAAGATCCCCTTCCTCAACTGCGAGCCGTTCTATGCACACTTCTCGTCGCCGCGCCTCCATCTCATACCGATAACGCCGCGGCGGATGGGAGTGTTTCTCCGCGCCGGCTTCGTCGATGCAGGTGCGATCAGTCTCATGGACTACTTCTCGATAGAGAAGGAGTTCCAGCTCCTCCCCTACGGTATTGGACTGAAGAACAAGGTCGGGAGTGTTCTCCTTTTCTCGCGCTATCCGTGGCGCGAGCTCGACGGAAAGAAGATCGGGATCACGGACGACACGGCGACATCGGTCCAGCTCCTCAACGTCCTCCTTTCGCACAAATACAAGGTCTCCGCAGCCTTCACACGCCTGCATCCCGTCGAGCGGATGAACACGTATCCGGCCTACGATGCGGTCCTTCTCATCGGCGACCAGGCGCTTCAACGTGCGAAGACAGGGTTCCACGATTTCCAGATCGTCTACGACCTCGCGGAAGAGTGGCACGCGTGGAAGGGGCTCCCGGCGGTGCTCGCCGTATGGGCGTACCGCTCAGGCGAAAACGGGCTCTCGCGGATCGAGAGGAACGAGCTTGTCGAGACTCTCGAAACCTCGCTCACACGTTCAGAGGCGTCCGGCTTCGCCGTCGGCGTCCACCATGGGAAGAGGATCGGACTCCTCCCCGATGAGGTTGCCGAGTACCTGGGCGGCTTCAATTTCCGTTTCGGGCCGGGTGAAGAGTCGACAATGCGGGAATTCAGAAAGCACGTTGAGCTTCTCTACTCCTCCACGGCTCCTGCCATCGCAGCGGAGGAAAAGGAGAACAACTTCGGCCCCACCTCTTCTTCGACGACGCTCGTCCCTTAAGGAGGGCGTTCCCTCCCCCGCTTGGTGGGGAAGGGGTCAGAGTGAGGGGCCTCCTTTGCTCAACGAGATAGAACGAACACAAGGACCTGACAATGACCATCATAGATATCCTTGACAAAGCGCGCAGAGGGGAGCGTGTAACACCGGAAGAAGGAGTTCTCCTCCTCGGTGAGGCCCAGCTCCTCGACCTCGGTGAGGCTGCAAGGGAAATCCGCTACGAGCACAACCCGGGCGACGAGGTCACCTTCATCATCGATACGAACCCCAACTACACGAACGTTTGCACAATCGACTGCATCTTCTGCGCATTCTACCGGCACCCGGGCGACCAGGAGGCTTATACGCTCACAATCGACGAGCTCCTTGAGAAGTTCCGGGCGGCGGCGGACGCGGGTGCGACCACCGTCCTTCTCCAGGGGGGCGTCAATCCTTCCATCCCGTTCAACTACTACATAGACCTCCTCAAGAGGACGCGCGCGGAACTGCCTCACGTTCATCCGCATTTCTTCTCGACATCGGAGATCGTGGGAATGGCAGAGGTGAGCGGACTCACGACACGCGAAGTCCTTGTGAGGCTGAAAGAGGCAGGATTAAGCACGCTTCCCGGCGGAGGAGCGGAGATTCTCTCCGACAGGGTAAGGATGAAGGTCAGCCACCGAAAGGGTCCCTCGAAAGAATGGTTCCGCGTGATGGAGGAGGCGCATGAAATCGGCTACAAGACGACGGCCACGATGATGTACGGCCACCTTGAGACCGACGCCGACATCATCGAACACCTCGAGCGGGTTCGTATCCTTCAGGACAGGACGGGTGGTTTCACGGCGTTCATTCCGTGGAGCTTCAAGCCGGGGAACACGCCGCTCGAGAAGATCATCCCACACTTCGCACCGCCGCTCCGATACCTGCAGATCCTCGCCCTCTCGCGGATCTACCTCGACAACGTCCCTCACATCCAGGCATCATGGTTCTCCGAAGGAAAGAAGGTGGGACAGGTTGCGCTCCACTTTGGAGCAGACGATTTCGGCGGCACCCTCATCGAAGAAAACGTGCACAAGGCGGCTCGGTTCATCAACACGACAACCGTCGACGAGACAATCGCCCTCATCCGCGAAGCGGGTTTCACTCCCGTCCAGCGGAACACGCTGTATGAGGTCATACGAAAGTACGAGGGAGCTGACACCGCAACCTGAACGTCCTTGCGAGAAGGTCGAGCGGAGCGAGACCGACGAAGCGGCGAAGCCATCCTGAGGAGGTCGCCGCAGGCGACCGACGTGAGGACTTCTCGGGTGTTGCCGCTCCACGCCGCACGTTTTGGTTCTCGACCCGATTGCTTCGGTCGCCAGAGCGACCTCGCAATGACTTCTCATGCTGAAGGTCGCTGCCAAGAGCGATACAATGTCACACAAGGCGAAAGGATTCTCTCTATGATATCTTTCTCTGTCGCACAGCACCGCAGGATATCGTCACTCTTCCTGTGGCTTTCTTTCCTCCTCGCGTTCACAACGCTTCACTCACACTCATTTGCTGAAGAGCACTCGCCTGTCGCCGACCCACGCGCAGTTGTCCTCTCGGGCAACGCGCGCTTCACACTTCTGACGCCTCAGCTCATCCGCATGGAGTGGTCCGCAGACGGACGTTTCGAGGACCACGCGTCGCTTGTCTTCATCAACCGCAAGCTTCCAGTCCCGAAGTTCACTTCCCGAGCCGAAGGGGACCGGCTCGTCATCGACACCGGCAAGCTTCGCCTCAGCTACAGGAGGGAGAGCGGCAGCTTCACAGCCGACAATCTCGAAGTGAAGCTGACGGTAAACGGGAAGGACGTGATCTGGCACCCTGGCACAGAGGACAAAGGCAACCTGCGCGGCACGACACGCACACTCGATGGTGTGAGAGGTTCAACGCCGCTCGAACCGGGCCTCCTCTCACGCGACGGCTGGGTGGTTGTGGATGACTCCGAACGTCCCACCTTCGATGAAAGCGACTGGCCCTGGGTCATGCCGCGTCCGGTGGGAGAACGCAAGGACCTTTACTTTTTCGGTTATGGTCACGATTTCAAGACTGCGCTCTATGATTTCACACGCATCGCCGGGAAAATCCCGATGCCGCCGCGTTTCGCCTTAGGGTTCTGGTGGTCGCGCTACTGGGCATACACCGACACGGAGTTCAAGGAGCTCGTCAGGGAGTTTGAGAACCACAACGTGCCGCTCGACGTCCTCGTGATCGACATGGACTGGCACCAGACATTCGACCTCCGCTGGGACCGCGCCGAGAAGGACCAGGCCGGCGAGCCGCTCGGATGGACCGGCTACACCTGGAACCCGGCGTACTTCCCCGATCCACCTGCGTTTCTATCGTGGTGCAAGTCCAAAGGGCTGAAGACGCCTCTCAATCTCCACCCCGCATCGGGCGTGCAGCCGTTTGAGCGGCACTACCCGGAAATGGCTCGGGCGATGGGGATTGACCCGGCTGCGAAGAAATACGTCCCGTTTGATATCGTCGACAAGAAGTTCGCAACGAACTTTCTCAACACCGTGCTTCGGCCGCTGGAGAAGGAAGGCGTAGATTTCTGGTGGCTCGACTGGCAGCAGTGGAGCAAGACGAAGATCCCCGGCGTGACACCGACGTGGTGGCTCAACTATGTCTTCTTCACAGACATGGAGCGGCGCGGCATGGCGCGCCCGGTCATCGTCCATCGCTGGGGAGGACTCGGCAACCACCGTTACGAGATCGGCTTCTCCGGCGACGCGATCTCCGTCTGGGAATCGCTTGCATTCCAACCCTACTTCACTGCAACAGCATCGAACGTCGGGTTCGGCTACTGGAGCCACGACATCGGCGGACACATGCCCGGCACGGTCTCCCCCGAGCTCTACACCCGATGGATCCAGTTCGGCGCGTTCAGTCCGATCCTCCGCACACACACGACGAAAAACCCCGAGGCCGAGCGGAGGATCTGGGCGTACCCCGTCGACTACTTCAAGGTAATGCGCAGCGCAATCATCCTTCGCTACTCACTCATCCCGTACATCTACACCCAATCACGACGCGCCTACGAGAGCGGCGTCTCGATCCTTCGGCCGATGTACTATGATTGGCCCGACGCTCCCGAGACGTACGATTTCACCGGGCAGTACCTGTTCGGCGACGAGATGCTTGTCGCCCCGGTCACATTGCCTGTCGACACGATGAGCGCTCTCGCGACAAAGAAGGTCTGGCTCCCTCCCGGCTCCTGGTTCGAATGGGCCACCGGCACACGCCTCAGGGGACCCGGAGTGGTGGAACGGAGTTACGCGATCGACGAGATTCCTGTGTTCGTGAAGGCGGGTGCAATCATCCCGATGCAAAACGAAAAGAAGTGCGGGAGGGACACCTCCGCGCTCGTGCTCACTGTTTTTCCCGGTGACTCCGGCGCGACACGCGTGTACGAGGACGAGGGGAACTCACTCGGGTACGAGAAGGGCGATTTCGCGTGGACTACCGTGACGTTCAGGAAGTCCGGCGACAACCACATTGCGTTGGAGGTCTCTCCTGTCGAAGGAAGCTTTCCCGGCATGCAGAAGCAGCGGCCATACGAAATCCGATTCATCGGTGAGTGGCCGCCCGAACGTGTCACCTGCAACGGGGAGGTTATTGCCTATTCCCCGGATCACAGGACACCGGGATGGTGGTACGACGGGGACCGGCTCACGACAATCATCTCACTCGCAGAGTACACGCTCAATGAGAAGCTCATCCTATCGGTGGATATAAAACAGAATACCGCCTTAGCAGAAAAGCTTCTCGACGGTCTCACGGGGAAGCTCGCCCGGCTTCGATATGCAATGACGCTCATCGACAACAAGAGCTGGCCGAAGGACTGGTCGCCCGATCTTCTCGTCAAAGCAGTCCAGACAGGAAACCGTATCGGATTGAACCCGGCAGCGGCACGCGACGAGGCCGGGTGGCTGGACGCCAGCCTCGGCACGATCCTGAACGGTCTCCGTCAAACCAAGATGCCGCCGGAAGTCCTCGTGAAGGTCTCGGCCCACCTTAAGGACGTCTTCCGCCAATAGCAGGAGGTCTCTTCCATGAGTCCGCCCCACCCATAATAACAGAGGCGGTCCCCCCTCTTGAGGACCGCCTCGATCGTTATCCGGCCGTCGGCTTGCCACCCACCTATCCTCCCCACCAGCAGCCCTCGCTTCGCCGCCGGTCCGGGTAGGAGCTTACATGGACACTGCCGCTTGATGCTTGCGGATGATAACAATCGCCGACACAACCGCTGCCGCCAACGCCGCCGCAAGAAACCCCTTCTTCAAAAACTTCGACCGCTCCATCACGTTCACCTTTCCCCAGCTTCAGATGCTCACCGGGATTGTAGATTCCACACGAGGTTGGTAAGACTTGCAGGGTGACCGCACGGTTTTCGCACCATCCACTATCTTCCACCCCACATCAACCCGCAGAAGAGGCTGTTTTTGCAGAAGAACAAGACTCCTCGCCCGCCCGCGTCCCCTCTACTTATTATTAGCTACAAATCCCGTGCCAGCTCATGTGGTGTGCGAAAGCGGTTGCCGTCTACGCGGTCACTTCTGTCTCACGAACGATGCACCTGCCGTCAGGGCGACGACATTTCCCGAGTTTCTGTCGATGAGCGCGCTGCACGATCTCCTGGCAGGGAGCCGCACCTCGTAGATCGACTTTTCAACACTCACCTGTCGCCGTACATCGGACGATGTCTCATTCACGGCCACCACGAGAGCCGAGAGAGGCGAAAGGAGAACACGAACCGACGTGGGATCGCCCGGGACCGGGAGTAAGAAGGCATCATCCGACGTGTCGCGAAAGATGAGCCCGCATCGCTACGGGCTCGGAGGGTGTGCATCGCTGAGCCACAAGGAGGTGAAACGCTCAGCTTGCCATGATTCAAGCAGAGGCAACCGCCGGCCTCTCGTCGGCATATACAAAAACTCTCATCCGAAGGTCGCACGATCCGCGCTGCCCAGGGTATACGATGAGGAGGTCGCCCGCTCAGTAGTTTGGTCGGTTATGAGTTGCCTGACACGCGTGCTTCCGGCATGAGCACAACCATCAGGGCTTGCATCTGGTTCACATATGTGTTAACTTCACTAATGTGAACGATTCAATTCTACCGGACACCGGCCGGGAGATGCCCAGTTGAAGAGTTTCTCGACTCGCTGTCAGATGAGCATGCACAGAAAGTGGCATGGGTCTTACGACTGGTTGAGAGACTCGACAAGGTGCCGCAACAATACTTGAAGAAACTTGTTGGAACTGCAGAGCTTTGGGAAATCCGAGTACAGACTGGTGGAAGAAGTTATCGGCTTCTTGGGTTCTTTGAAGGATCCGTGCTGCTAATCCTGACGAGTGGATTTGCGAAGAAGCAGCAAAGAATGCCTCGAAAAGAGATAGAACTGGCACAACAACGGCGCAACGAATATCTACGAGCGAGAGGAAAGTCATGAGCGACGTCGAACGATACATTGAAAAGCGAAAAGTCCGTAGCTCGAAGTTTGCGAAGGACTTCGAGTCGGGATATGAAGCATTCGAATTCAGCATCATGCTTCGGCAAGCTCGGGAACGAGCCGGGGTCACGCAAGCAACGATTGCAAAGAAACTACGGACAAAGAAATCAGCTATCTCCCGCATTGAAAACCATGCTGAGGATATCCGTCTCTCCACGTTGGAGAAGTATGCAAAAGCCCTCGGCATGAGAATCAAAGTACACCTCACCGAATAATTCCTTTCGTCAGGTCTCTCGTAGAGCGGGCGGCCATGACACATAACGATGAACGGCCGCGCGAACAGTCCCTAAAGCGATGTGGCACGTTGCAGTCCGCAAGCTTGATCTCTTCAACGCAGCGCATGACTTGCGGGACCTTCAGCTTACTCCAGGGAATCGGCTTGAGGCCTTGAAAGGAAGCTGGGCAGGGTACCACAGTATCCAGATCAACGATCAGTACAGAATCGTCTTCCGGTGGACTGAGGGGAATGCACGAGACGTTTTGATTACTGACTATCACAGTTGAGGGTACCATGATCCCCAAGAATCGTATGCCCGCACACCCCGGTGAAATTCTCCTTCAGGAATTTCTGAAGCCGTTAGGTATGAGTCAGGTCGAGCTGGCTCGCCGGATGGGTGTGCCCATTCAGCGGGTCAACGCACTCATCAACGACTAGCGGGATATGACTGCTGAGACCGCCGTTCTCCTTTCTCGCGTTTTCAAGACATCATCCGAGTTCTGGATGAATCTGCAGGTTTGCCGCGACTTCTACAAAGCCTCCAAGAGCATCGGTCATGCCGCATAGCAGCTCAATTCTTGATTCGGACGCGTGCTGCCGCAAGCAGGGCGGCTAAACGAAGTGGCGAGCCGTGCCGCAGGCCAACGGCCCGCCATAGGCAGGCCTGCCCGCCGCAGGCAGGCGTGTGCGAGACATTGAAGTTTAGCCCGAAGCTAGTTGCAGTTGCCCGTTTATTTCAAGAGCAAGAGCTCCTTTGTGTTATTATGACTTCCTGCTTGTAGCCGATAGAAATACACTCCGCTCGGCAGCCCTACGGCATTCCATTGACGCAAATACGTTCCCGCACGCAGTTCTTCATAGACGAGAACCGCCACTTCTTTTCCTAATGCGTCAAAGATTTTCAGTGAGACAAATGATTGCGATGAAAGAGCAAAGGAAATCGTCGTCGCAGGGTTAAACGGGTTCGGATAGTTTTGGCTAAGAATGAAGTGCGTTGGCAAATCAACTGACCCGCCTTCGGCGCGCACTGCTGTGATCATTTCTGACAATGGACGTCTCCAGACGCCGCCATAATAAGTCCCGGCAAAGAGATTCGTGCCCGAAACGGCAAGTGAGTAAACATTAGTATTCCTCAAGCCGGCGACACTCCAGCTTGTGCCGTTGTTGGTCGAAAGAAATACTCCGCCGCCAGTCCCGGCAAAGAGATTCGTGCCCAAAACGGCAAGTGACAAAACACGAGTATTCGTCAAGCCGGCGGCAGTCCAGCTTGTGCCGTTGTCGGTGGAAAGAAAGACTCCGTCGCCATAAGTCCCGGCAAAGAGATTCGTCCCCGAAACGGCAAGTGAGTAAACATCAGTGTTCCTCAAGCCAGCGACACTCCAGCTTCTGCCGTTGTCAGTGGAAAGAAAGACTGCGCCGTGAGTCCCGGCAAAGAGATTCGTCCCCGAAACGGCAAGTGACAAAACATAAGTATACGTCAAGCCGGCGGCAGTCCAGCTTCTGCCGTTGTTGGTGGAAAGAAAGACTCCGCGATAAGTCCCGGCAAAGACATTCGTCCCCGAAACGGCAAGTGAGTAAACATGAGTATCCGTCAACCCGGCATTGACGGCAGTCCAGCTTGTGCCGTTGTCGGTGGAAAGAAAGACTCCGACCCAGGTTCCGGCAAAGAGATTCGTGCCCGAAACGTCAAGTGAGTAAACATCAACATACGTCAAGCCGGCGGCACTCCAGCTTGTGCCGTTGTTGGTGGAAAGAAAGACTCCGCCGCCATAAGTCCCTGCAAAGAGATCCGTGCCCGAAACGGCAAGAGCGTTAACAATGCCTCCACAAGGTCCGTTTGTTTGCACCCATTGGGCATATAAAGGGATCCGCATGGCGAGCAGTGCCAAAAACACCAGCAATAGAAATCCGCCGCGGCGGACAAGTTGGAAAATAGTTTTCATGATGTTGACTCCTCGTATATTATGTTTAGTGATTTCAATAGTCTTGAACATGAGAGTTTGAATAATGAGAGGTTCTTGTTATTTTCTTTGCCGAGAGAATGAGGAGAGTATTCCGGTTCCTCCTTGTTGCGTGGCGCCAGTTGACGCCATGACTTCTTTGAAAGTCTGTTTGTTCTTCGGCCTGAGTGCTCATTCTAACTCCTATAATGTTCCTCTCTCGCGGATTCAATTTACTCTCTGCTATCCGCGTGAGAAGAGTTCTTATCAGCGAGGATGTCTGCATCAGCGCCCAAGAACCTCTCATTTTCTTTCACCATCAATTCAGGATGCGCACTATGACTGAATCGTTGTTTGTTGGCATCGACGTTAGTCAGAAGTCGAACGTTGTCGCTTTTCATTCCACGACCGGCGAACTCAAAGAACCGGCCTTTACGATTCCTAATAATCAGCTCGGCATAGAGGCGCTGATCGGGAGACTGCATCGCTATCTCACTGCAACTCCCGATCTTCACGTCATCATTGGTTGCGAGGCCACGGGCATTTACAGTTATCACCTGCTGCAAGCTCTTGCCAGTGCTGAACCCCTCGCTTCATTTGATCTGACGCTGTACCAGCTCAATCCTAAGCTTGTGCATCATTTCCGCAAGGTCCTCAACGAGCAGCAGAAAACCGACCTCGTGGACGCCTCTGTCATTGCTGAGCGACTCCGCTTCTTTCCACCTCCCGGAACCATATTCAGCCCAGCCACCATTGCAAGTTCTGCAGCGACTCACACGATTTCGCTTTCATCTTGTCGAAGCCATCACCAGAGAGAAAACCTATGTCCTAAATACGGTTTTCCTTAAATTCAACACGTTTTCGCAAGAACAGCCCTTCAGCAGCAGCTTTGGTAAAACTGCTGAAGCGCTGCTGACGGAGTTGACCGCAGACGATATTGCCAGTATGTCCCTGGATGACTTGAGATCGTTCCTGATGAAGCACGGAAAGTCTCGCTTCAGCAATCCGGAGGAGATTGCTTCGAAGCTGAAAAAAGTTGGCCGTGAGTCATACCGCTTGCGTCCTGAGTTGGCAAAGTCGGTGACCTTTGTTCTTGCTCTGGCATTTCGGAATATCCGAGCCTTCCAGCAAAGCCTCAAGGAAGTGGATCGTGCGATTGTCGAAGAACTCAAAGCGTTCCCCAACACCCTGATGTCCGTCAACGGCATTGGGCTGGTCTTTACGGCTGGTATCATCTCGGAACTTGGTGACATCGCACGTTATCCCTCCAATGCGCAGATTGCACAAGCAGCAGGCTTGGTCTGGCCTCAGCATCAGTCGGGAGACTTCGAGGCTGATTATACACCCATGACCAAAGCCGGCAATAGGTACTTGCGCTATTACCTGATCCAAGCGGCAAACTCCCTGCGGAATCACAATGCTGAATACCGACGATACTACTCGCTGAAATATCGTGAGGTGAAATTGCATCCTCACAAACGTGCGCTCGTTCTGACCGCACGAAAATTCGTTCGCTTAGTCTACGCACTGCTTTCCACGCAGCAGCTATACCACGCATAAGTTCGTTCTTTGAATTCATAGCACCCGCTTCGTGACTAATCCTAGCCGCTCGAATCATCGACTGGGACCAAAGGGATTTCTACACGCTTTTCGCAACAAAATTTTCTCAAAATCTCTCTTGACATTTTACCCTATAACTTTCTCTGTGAAGGTGTTCCTCCCAGTCTGCCTGCCTTCCCAACTCGCGCCAACATACGTGCGGGGTTGTCTAACGACTCATACTGCTATCTCACCCATTGGGGACACGAGCCAAGATCAAGACCGGCTCCCGCCGTCGTATCGATTGTAGCAATTCGATGTAGATCGGTTCCATTCATCCTCGCAACGTAGAGAT
>PEWR01000128.1 GCA_002779395.1 Ignavibacteriales bacterium CG07_land_8_20_14_0_80_59_12 | reverse complement strand
ACGACGGAGACGGGCACACACGCTACATCTTCCCCACGATCCTGCCGCCGCCGAAGGCACGCGTCGTTCCCGGCAACAGGCAAGCGACCATCTACTGGGACAACTCCGTCGAGTCTGTTGTGGATCCGATTCTCAACCGGAAGGACTTCGAGGGATACCGGATCTACGGGACAAAGAGCGGGTACGATTTCGGACTCGCTGGCAGCTCGGATGCCTACATACTCCTTGCGGACTTTGACCGTGCGGATGACAGCATCGGGTACAACAACGGTTTTGCGCCGCTCCGGTTCGACACGACCTTCGCCGGCGACACCGTCCACTACACGTACCGCTACGTCATCTCAAATCTCCTCAACGGCTGGCAGTACTCATTCGGGCTCGAGGCATACGATCAGGGAGACCCGAAGAACAACCTCCCCGGACAGCCGAGCCTGCGGGTCATTCAGGACGTCATACCCGGAGCGCCGCCCGTGTCTGGAGGCATCGGGGGAATCGGTGTCTACCCCAATCCGTACTATGTTCATGCGCTGTGGGATGGCGCACGTGAGAGGGAGAGGAAGCTCTACTTCACCAACCTTCCCCCCAACTCTGAGATACGCATCTACACACTTGCGGGGGACCTCATCGCGAGCTTCGAGCACCACGCGAGCACGTACAACGGCGCCGGCATCCAGTGGTTCTCGAAGTACGCCGATGGGACGCAGAAGATGTCGGGCGGCGAGCATGCGTGGGACCTCGTCACGAAGGGAGACCAGGCGATTGCGACTGGATTGTACTTGTTCACGGTGAAGGACATCGACACGGGCGGCATTAAGCGCGGAAAGTTTGGAGTCATTAAGTAGCATCATGCGGTTTGTTCATCCAATGCAGGAAAGGGGGAGAACCGTGAAAAAGAGAATACTTGTCGGCATCGGATTGGCTTTCTTGCTCATCCTCGGACTCGGCGGGACTGCGAGTGCGCAATATCCGAGGGTGACAATCGACAGCGTGCAATTTGTCCCCATGGATTCGCTTCTCGTCGCCGACACGCTGACGGTAACTGCCGGTCGCGCGACGCTCGAGGACTCGCGCTACTTCCACCAGGTTGGCGTCTCGGGCGGCTGGGGCGATACGGTCACTGTCACGGGCATCGTGATGGTGAGACCGCGCGTGCTCTCGCAGGGTCAACGATGGGCGACATACATCCAGGACACATCAAGGAAGGCCTGGTCAGGCGTCAACTTCCTCACGGCGGATACCACAGGGGAATGGTCCGGGGTTGGGATTACGAGCACAGACACCGGCTATGTGATCCGTGCAACCGGGTGGGTCGATGAATATCCTCGGAATTCCCTCGGCGGGGCCACAGAAATGTGGTTTATCCCGAGCAGCCCCATCGAAATCCTCAACGTGGGCGCACGACCGACGCCGGTTGAAGTCCGGGTCTCTGACCTGGGCACCGGCGCCAACGGAACAAAGAACTTCCCGGCGAAGGCCGTATACTCCACTGGGGAGAAGTGGGAGGGGGTCTACGTCGTGCTCCGGGACCTGACTGTTTCTTCTCGTGTGTCCCAGACAAGCGGCCGCACCTACTGGGCAGTCCAGGACCCGGCTGGGAATGTCATCGCCGTGAACGACCAGTCACGGTACTTCCGGACCGACAATATCACGCTCGACTCGTCTTTCTCACCGCCGCCCGTCGGGACGTTCCTCGAGTACATACGTGGCATCGTGACCACGACAAGCGGTACCTACAGCATCCTTCCGCTCTATCCGGGTGATATCAAAACGGGCATTGGTCCGCCGGTCGTCAATTCGTCGTTTGCGGATCGCCAGTCACCCACTTTCCCCGGCCCGACCAACGCCGTGACCGTCAAGGTCGCGGCTGTGCCCCTCACACCGGCCGCCCCGAAAGTAAACGCTGTCGCTGTCAAGTACAGTGTGAACAACGGCCCGTATCAGCAGCTTTCGATGACGAAGGTCGTCGATTCACTCTACAGTGCCACGATTCCTGCCCAGCCCGGCGGCAGCGTCGTCCGCTACTTCTTCCTGGCGTCAAACGACTCGGGCAAGTCGACCATCGCTCCCGATACAAGCTCCAACCTCTATTTCTACCGGGTGATCAGCGGCAGCCCGAAGATCAGCGACGTGCAGTTCACGATTCTGAAGAACGGGAACTCCGGGCTGCAGAACCTTCCCGTAACGTTGAGCGGTGTCGTGATGGCGGACACTACGGACATTCCGGGTGTGAAGAACCTTGACGGTTCGACGAATCCATCGCGCCTCTTTATACAGGACGGGACAGCGCCTTGGAGCGGCATCTGGATGGCCGGGCCGCACGTCTCCACGCTTCGCCGCGGTGAAAATGTGACGGCGACCGGAACGGTTGAGGACGTGGCCATCCTCAGCAGCGCCGGGACCACACGCATCTACGAGACCTCGGTGACGAAGAACGGGACAGCAACTCCTTATCCGCCCGTTGTCGTCCAGACCAGGGGGTTCAGCCTCATGGCGAACGGCGACACCACGGCGGAGAGGTGGGAGAGCATGCTCGTAGAGTTCCGGAACGTGAAGATCACCAACGATGATCCTGACAACAACAGCAGGAGATACCGCGAGTTCATGGTGGACGATGGCTCGGGTCCAATGCGTGTCGACGACGACGGCGACAACTCGTACTCGATCAACCCCGCGGACACGGCGCGCGGCAAACAGATCCTGAAGTTGGGATGGAGGATCGGGACCCTTCGCGGGATCATGAGCCAGACGGCCGGCGACTACAAGCTCGAGCCGCGGAAGAACGACGATTTTGCCAACATCGTCACGTCCGTCGAGATGACGCAGGATCGGTCGGTCACGCCTCGCGCGTTCTCGCTTTCGCAGAATTACCCGAACCCGTTCAACCCATCGACACTCATCGGCTATGATCTTGCGAGGTCCGCTGACGTGTCGTTGAAAGTGTTCAACATTCTCGGACAGCAAGTCCTCGAACTTGTGACTGAAGTTCAGGCCGCGGGACGCTACAGCGTAAGGTTTGACGCGTCGTCGCTTCCGTCGGGGATGTATTTCTACCGCCTGCGGGCGGGGGAGTTTTCCTCAGTTCGAAGTATGATGCTCATCAAATGAGAGGTGGGATTGGGCCCACTTACGAGGTGGGCTCCATCTTCGCCCACGGATAGTGTGAAACGCAGAGTACGCTGCAGAATGACTGAGCGTCATCAGAAATCAATGCTCGCCGTTGCGCGCGGCACCTTCGTCCGTTTTCGAAAAGGAGGAGCTCGCCTCGCGGCTCTGTGTGTCACGCTCTCCGGTCTTCTCCTTCTTGCGGCGGGCTGCTCGAAGGAGCATGCCTCCGAGCCCAAACCGAACGAAGCGCCCCAATCATTCGTGTCAATCTATCCGTTCCATGACGGGAGCACACAGCCTCCCCTTGCAGCTACGACAAGCCTGCAGCATCTCCACTGGTGGGGTCAGGATCCGGACGGTTGGATGGTTGGATACCTGTTCTCGTTTGACAGTCGGACGTGGTACTGGACAGCAAAGACAGACAGCATCTTTTCGCTTCGAATTTTCGGGAAGGACACGACCTATTCGTTCTATGTCGCTTCGGTCGACAATTCTATCCCCGGAGGACCCGTCGCCGCGTCGGACTCTGGGCCGATCTCGTGGACACCGGGTCAGCTCCTTTCCCGCTTTGGCGATGCCCTCGATCCGTCCCCCGCGATGGTAAGTATCCCCATCGGGAACACACCGCCGGTGGTCCGCTTCGAGATGGTCGGTGACATATTCGGGACTCCGCTCTCTGTGCCGGAAACGACGTTCACCGTGGTGTCGTTCCAGTGGCACGGAACGGACCTCGACGGCGATGAGACGATCGCGAAGTACTCGATTGCGCTGAACGATACATCGGCCTCCTCGTGGGTTGACCTGCCCGGACTCACGACGTTCGTGACGCTCATGGGGCGTCAGCCTGCGCCGGGACAATCCGCCGTCGATGCTGACATCTACCCGAACAACATCCCGCAGCTTTCTCAGTCGCCTCTTGCAACTTCCCTGCGCAATTTCCGTCTCAACGCGAACAACGTCCTCTATCTCCGGGCGGAGGACGTTTCGGGGGCACGGAGTATCCCCGCTCGAATGCCGGCCGAGGCGGGAAAGACGTGGTACGTGAAGCAGCCGAAGGGGGATCTCATCATCATCGATGACTACACTCCGACGGACCTCTCCCCGCAGTTCTACTCGACGATCTTCGATACCTTGGGCGGGGGGCGCTTCAACGGACGGTTCGATGTCTGGGACATCAAGACCGGATCAAAGTTCCCCCAGAAAGGGAAGTTTGTTCCCACATTCATCAAACCCGCCTTCATCGAGACACTGAAGTTGTTCAAGTACATCTTCTGGTACGCGGGGGATGAGCAGGACTTTGACATCGCACAGCGTGCTCTCCCTGCATTCCGAAAGGCGGGTGGCAAGGTTCTTTTCTCTTTCAACCTTCCTCAGAGTTACACCTCGGGTGCGAGCGTCGACCAGGCGGTGAGGGACTTCTCCGGCGTCGTCGACAGCCTCGGGCCCTCGTACATCCCGACGACGAGCACAGGGTTCGTCCTCCCGAGGACCCAGGTGATTCCGGAACCGGGGGCCGAGGGATATCCGCTCATGATGCGGGACGATATCAACAGTAATCCGGTCGACGGTGGAAAGGTGGTTGCGAACCTCCGCGCCCTTAACCCGTCCATCGGCTCCGTCATCCTCTACCGCCTTCAGGCCGATCCTTCGAAATACCCCGGCATGCCGGTTCTCGGCGTCAAGGACAGCCGGAACGCGTTCATCCTGATCGGAATCTCCCTCTACCGCTTCAACGGCGGAGACAAGAATGTCGGTGCCTTCTTCTTCAGGGTGTTCAAAGAGTTTGGTGCGTATTGAGAGCGAACCGCGTATGAACGGTCTTCACAATCTGAGCACGAGATTGCGGCTTTCGCTGACTGCCATCTTCGCAGTAATCGCCCTGACCGCCGGAGTCAGTCCGGGTTTCGCGCAGCCTGCCGCGAAGGGGACGATCATCGGTACGGTCACCGATGCAAGGAACGGTGAGGGACTCCCGAACGTGACGGTTCTCGTGAAGGGGACATACTACGGTGTGTCGTCCGATCTTGATGGAAAGTTCCGGATTCTGGGCGTGTCGCCCGGGGAGTATACGCTCGTCTTCTCGATCATCGGCTACAAGAGAGTCGAGTACACTGGCGTGAAGGTGCGCTCCGGCGAAGAGACAGTCATAAAGGTGAAGCTCGAGGAGACGGCCCTCACACTCGGACAGGAAGTCGTCATCGTCGGTGAGAAACCTCTCTTCGACATCGAGGAGACGCAGAGCCGGCGCAGCGTGTCGAGCGAGGACATCGCTGTGTCCGCCGTCGAGAACGTCCAGGATATCGTCACACAGCAAGTCGGCGTCGTG
>PEWR01000075.1:3667-5405 GCA_002779395.1 Ignavibacteriales bacterium CG07_land_8_20_14_0_80_59_12 | reverse complement strand
GAGCTGCGGATTGATGTAGTCGATGGTCAGGGCGTTCAGCCATGCTTTCGGATCGCAGTAGATCGAGCTGTACGTGTCGCTGTAATGGCCGCCCGGACTGATCCCGAACTTCACGGACGGCTTCACAATCTGGATACTGTCGTGGACCATCTTCACGAGAAGGTTCACGTTGTCGCGGCGCCAATCACCCCGGTTCGTGAAGCCTCGGTTGTAGTGTGCAAACGTGGAATCATCCTGGTACGCCCCGTATTCGCTGTACGGATAGAAGTAGTCGTCGAAGTGAACCCCGTCAATGTCGTACCGGCGAACGACGTCCGTCACGATCATCGTGACGTAGTCGCGGACTGGTGGAAGGCCCGGGTCGAGCTGCTTGTATCCTCCAGAGGTCGTGATGATCCAATATGGATGCGTCTGTGTTATGTGGCTTGAGACGGTATGGTCGTTTCCGATGCCGTTCAATTTCGCCCGGTAGGGATTGAACCAAGCGTGGAGTTCCATCCCCCGTTTGTGGGCCTCATCGACGGCGAACTGAAGCGGATCGTAGAGAGGGGAGGGGGCTTGACCCTGCTGTCCTGAGAGCCAGTAAGACCATGGCTCATAGGAAGACACATAGAGCGCGTCGCATTCCGTCCGCATCTGGAAGAACACAGCGTTGCAGCCCGCGCTCTTGAGCCGGTCGAGCGTGGCGACGAGGTCAACTTTCTGTGCCTCCGGGGCTGCGCCCCTGCTGTGAGGCCAGTCGAGGTTGGCGACGGTCGCGATCCATGCGGCCCGCATTTCGCGCTTGGGCGACTGAGCGAGGGCTGAGGCAGCGGCGAGGAGGAGCAGGAGAGGGAGGAGTCGCTTCGTCATAGATGAGTGTCTCTCATTCAACAAAAAGGGCATCTGACGCGCGAGCGCCAGATGCCCTCGTAGAATGAACGTCTCTGGCTACATAGAATGCTTACTTCACCAGCGACATCTTCTTGCTGATGCGATGGCCGTCGGCAGTCGCGAGCTCGTACACGTAGACACCTGCGGAGAGCTTCGCGGCGTCAAACGTCACGGCATGGGAACCGGCCGCCGTCACGCCGTCCACAAGTGTAGCCACAACGCGTCCGAGGACATCATAGACGCGCAGTGTTGTCTGCTGGGACTTCGCGATCGTGAAGTTGATCTCGGTCGTCGGGTTGAACGGGTTCGGGTAGTTCTGCTCCAGAGCGTACCCCTCCGGAACCGTTCCGCCCTGTTCACTCACACCCGTGCCTGTGCGGATAAACCGCTGGACCGATCCGTACGTCGCGCTGCCGAAGCATGCGACATAGACCGTGTCACCGCTCGCCGTGAACGCGATGCCGCGGGGTCGCGTGTCGCCCGAGCCCAAGAACATCGGATCGCGGTTCCACTTGATGCTGTCGACGATGGCTCCGTTCGCAGGATTCATCCCGTACCACGTGTAGAAGCTCCACTCTGCAGTTGGAGAGTTGTATACGTGGTGGCCGGCGGCGACATAGAGGATACCGGTCTTCTTGTTCCAACCTATCGATTCGGGACTGGTGCCGCGCATAAGAGTGTCCTGCGGACGGCAGACGTACGGCCCGATGGAACCGTTGTCGCTGTGATACCGGTACAACGCCATTGGCTGTGGTGCCGGATGTCCGTAGGAAGCCAGGTAGAAGTCATTGCCGTCGCGAGAGACATCGCAGGCGCGCGAGTATCCCATTCCCGTGTCAACTGCATTTCCGATGTAGTTGAAGTC
>PEWR01000075.1:1627-3655 GCA_002779395.1 Ignavibacteriales bacterium CG07_land_8_20_14_0_80_59_12 | reverse complement strand
TCGGTACGGGAAGCCCGGAAGAACAGTGCCAATGAAGATCTCGCCGGCATCGTCCACGCCGGGCTTCACCCAGCCCTTGGGATCTGGGTTGACGTACTTGTTCATCGCAGTGCCCGTCTTGTAGTTGATGCGGTAGAGTGTGTTGTACGTCGCGAGAAGGATGTTCCCGTTCTGGTCAGCCTGGAGTCCGAGGCCGCTGTTCCAGAGAGTGTCCTGAATGCCGGGGCCCACCATGATCCTGATAGGCGAGAAGCTGGCCGCTGTCCCATTCGGGGAGTAGACGTAGACCGCACGGATGGCCCAAAATTTCGTCCCATCGGAAATGCTGTCGTTCTTGCCGTACGGCTGGACCCAGACGTTGCCCGCCGGATCGAGGGCGATACCGTGGGTGCCGGTGTTGACTTTGGCCCGAGTGGTGTCCGGGAACACTTTGTCGAACCTCCATCCCGCATTGGCAACGCCCGCCAAGAAGATGAGGGCGAGCGCCATCATAACAAGTTTCTTCATTGTGACCTCCTGGTTATTTGTGAGTGGAAAAAGATGGACCGCATTTCGTTCCACCAAACGAACTGCTTCTCTTCACAAGTTGGGTCCGGATCGCATCACCTCCTGTCTGCTCGATCGCGTGTATGTCGGTTGGAGGAGAAACTGCACGGTGGGGAGATGCCGCCCGGAAGGCGTCTCCCCAGGCAACACGTCCTACCTGACACCAAAGTACGGAGCACCGGTCTTGCGAGTGTTCAGTTTTATAATCGCACTTGTGATGGCCGTGCTTGATGGATCCGGGTTCCGCCTCGATGAATAGAGCGTCGTGCCATTGCCCCACGCGAAGAAGAGAGTCTGGGGCTTGATCACCCCGGGATAGAGGGCCTCAGCACTCTTGTCCGGATGGACGATGACGACCGAGGCGTCGGCGTCGGTCCCGACATACATGTCACCGTCGGTGTTGAACGTAATGGCGAATGCTCCCTTGCCGCCCGTCCCGAAGGCTGACGTAGAGAAGTTGAAGTACTCCTCCACTGATCCGAGAGTGCCATCGGCATTAAGCGGGAAACGCCAGATCTTCGATGCGCCTGTCTGCACGCCCGCGACGTAGAGGTACTTGCTGTACACCCTTACGGATTTCACATCGGCGGTGAAGGGGAAGCCCTGCACGCTCAAATCCGGCTTAACTCGAAAGACCGACGTGGCGTTACCTGCCGCCCAGATATTCCCCTGCTGATCGAAGTCGAGATCCCACAGGGTACCCAGCCCGCCGCCGCTCTTCCATACTGTCGGGGCGCCGCCGGTTGGGTTCATGCGGAAGATGATGTTCCTCCCGGTTACCGCGTAGAGGTACCCACCCGGCCCAATCTTCATTCCCGACCACTTGTTGACGGCAGTACTGAACGCCGGGGCGAAATCGCTCACGACGCCATCGGGCGTGATCTTCTTGACGCCGACGCCGACAGAACGCGAGATAAGGGAAACTAAGAGGTCCCCGTTAGCATCGACCGCGAGTGCCCACGGCTCATCGACGTTCGTGAATCCGCCGAACTCCGAAGCGGCCGCCTGCAGCTTGTACTGGACCGTGTTGCTGAACTTCTCGGCGTAAAGGACGGCCACCTTCAGCCGGATCGTGTCCTTGACGAGGTTGGGTGCCTTCACCTTCAGCTGCGTTGCCGTTGCGGAGACGACCATTCCTGTATCGGCGTTGAAGAAAACGAAATTCTCACTCGGGTTCGGGGAGAAATTTGACCCGTCGATGGTGAGAACATCAACCCCTGCGAGACCGCTGTCCTTCGGTGATACTGACGTGATGACAGGCGGCACGCCGGGGTTGTAATCCGTGTTGTAGAGGCTCGGCGTGACCTCGTTCTTGCAGCCCGTGGCGAACAACGCGAGGAGGAGCAGAAATAGCGCCGCACCCCCGAGGGGCAGAGTGTGTTTCAGAATTCTTTTCATAGTTTCACCCAGATTGTCTTGGCGATTGGTTTATCGATGCAACTCATTGGCGGCTCTCCCCACAAGCGGGCCGGCACCGCCCAT
>PEWR01000075.1:0-1563 GCA_002779395.1 Ignavibacteriales bacterium CG07_land_8_20_14_0_80_59_12 | reverse complement strand
AGTAGTCGAGCCCGAGCAGGTAGGTCCCGAAGGACTTCTGCAGTCCGACGCCGAAGGAGTAGTTGTATTCGTTGTTGTTGAACAGATATGACCCGCGGAGCGCGAGCATTTTCATGAACGTATACTCGAGTCCGACGTTGAGCTGCTCGGGGTAGTCACGCGGGTGGGTCGCATCGACGGAGACGAGGAGCGAGTGCATCTCCTTGTCCACGTCGAAGAAGTCGAGTGCGTCCATCGCGAGGCCGATCTTGAAGATGAGTGGAAGCTGGAATTCCTCCTCCTGGAACTTGATCTCTTTCGAGAAGTTGCGGACCGCCATACCGAAGGTGAGACTCTTGTACCCCGTATGGTAGAGGATGCCGAAGTCAAAGGCCGCCACCTCGCGGAAGCTCTCGACCGTGTTGTAGCGCGTGGAGATGGTGTCGAGTTTTGTTGTGTCCGCCGCGTTGACAACGGTTTTGTACGTGATTGTCCTCGCGGCATCGCCGAGGTTCTGATTCACATACTTCACGCTGCCGCCGACGGAGAACCGGTCGCTCAAGGCTCGGGCGTAGCCCACTCCGATCGCGAGTGCCGTCGGGTTGAAGATTCCCATGTCCTGGAACCCCTGCGTGTTGTCGGCGCGCACGGTGCGCTGCAGATCGCCGTAGTCGACCGTCTGAAGAGTCACGCCGAACACGCCGTATGCCCCGCCGAGTGGAGCGAACGCGGCGGCGGCGTGCAGGTGCTTGATGTCGGCGATCCACTGCGTTTGACCGAAGGAGATGTTCGCGTTGCTCGAAAGCCGCGCCATCGATGCCGGGTTGTAGAATATTGATGAGGCACCCCCTTCGTAAGCCGTGACCGCGTCACCGAGCGAGGCTGACCGGGCATCGGTCCCCACGTTGAGGAACTTCATGCCGGTCTGGGCCAGTTTCTGCTGCTCCTGTCCGTAGCCCGCAGGCGAGAGGAGAAGACACGCCGTGAGGGCTATCGTCGATGCAATGAAAATCTTCTTCATGAGAGAACCCGTCCGTTGGTTGTGATATGTTCTTCCATCACCGAATAACGACGAACTTACGAACTGCCGTCCCGCTCTGTGATTCAATGACGGCAATGTAGACACCGCTCACCACCATCTGGTTCGACGATGTGAACATGTTCCAGTACTCGTCGCCGCTTCCATTCGTATGCGGGATTTCACGGATCAACTCGCCGAGCTCCGTGTATATCTTGATGGTGCACTCCCCCGGGATGTTGAGGAAGCCGATCCGATCCGGATTGCCAGGGTAGAGGAGTTTGTTCTGGTCCGCTGTCTTGATGTACGGGTTCGGGACGATGCGGATCTCGTCGAGGACCTTCCCCGGCGCGCGAGTCAGGAATGTCGGGTCGTAGCTCTGAGTGTAATAACGGCTGCTCTTGAGCGGCCCACCCGGGACGGATGGATCGCCGACGGCCTGCAGGTAGTAGTAGTACTGGACACCGCGGACGGCCGTCAGGTCGTTGAATTCGCGTGCCGACGCAGCCAGCGACGCGATGAGGTAATACGTGCTGTCGTATCGGCCGATGGAGCGGTACACCTCA
>PEWR01000105.1 GCA_002779395.1 Ignavibacteriales bacterium CG07_land_8_20_14_0_80_59_12 | reverse complement strand
ATGAGGAAAAGGGGCAGCATCGTCACCTGTCCGGGGATAATCATCGCCGCAAGGAGAGTCTTAAAGAGGCGATCGCGACCCCGGAAGCGGCACTTCGCGAATGCGTACCCCGCCATGGAATTAAAGATGAGCGATATGGACGTAACGCTCACTGCAATGAGTGTGCTGTTCAAGAGATACCTACCCAGGTTGAGTCGCGTGAAGATGTCACGGTAGTGCGCCAACGTCGCGCCGTCGGGAAGAACCCGGATGGGAAGCGAGCTCGCCTGCCCCGTCGGCATCAACGACGCCGAAACCATCCAGGCCAGAGGGGCAAACGTCAGGGCCGCGACCGCGGTCAGAACGATGTACAATATGTACTTCCTTGCCCGGCGCATCATTCTTCTCTGCTCGGTTGAAGCTTCAACTGCACAAGGGTTACAAGAAGCACAATGGCAAAGAGGATGAAGGCCAGCGCGGCAGAATAGCCCATATTCCACCAGCGGAACCCCTGCTGGTACATGAGAAGGATGATGCTCAGCGTGCTGTTGAGCGGTCCCCCCTGGGTCATGACATACGGCTCGGCAAAGAGCTGGAAGTAGCCGATCATCGTGATGACTCCGACGAACAGCGAGGTCGGTGCCAGCATCGGGAGCGTGATTCTTCTGAACTGTTGGACTCCGTTTGCACCATCCATCCGCGCCGCCTCGTAAAGATACTCAGGGATGTTTTGGAGTCCGGCGAGGAAGATGATCATGTTGTACCCAAAGTTCTTCCACACCGCCATCAGGATGATCGCCGGCATGGCCCACGTTGCATCGCCGAGCCAGTCAATCGGATTGATGCCAATCCACCCGAGCATCGCGTTGAACAGTCCGAATCGCGGATGGTAGAGGAACCGCCACACGACAGCCACTGCGACGAGTGATGTGACAACGGGCGCGAAGTAGACCAACCGGAAGAGACTCTTCCACTTCACAAGTCTGGAGTTGATCAGCATCGCTGCCGAGAGCGAGACAAGAACGGAAAGCGGCCCTCCGATGACGACGAAGTAGAGCGTGTTCTTGAGAGACTTCCAGAAGAGCGGATCGTTGAGGAGGAGAAGGTAGTTCCGCAATCCAACAAAACGCGCGTAGGAGAAGTTGCCGAGCGAGTAAATATCGAAGTCTGTGAAGCTCAAAAGAAAGGCGGCAAGAACAGGGACAAAAAAGAAGACGGTAATGGCGACAAGTGCAGGCGAGAGAAAGACCAACGCAGGACTGATCGAGGCTCTGAACCTCTCCGGGAAGGAAGATTGCCGCACCCGCAGATGAACGGCTGACTCCATTCGTCTCACTTCCTCGACATCAGATAGCGGCGCTTCTCAAGCATCACGTTCACATCCCGGTCGAGAGCGGCAAGCGCTTCTTCAACGGACATCTTCGCACAGGAGGCAGCTTCGGCGTAGTCCTGGACTTTCATCGCAATCTGCTCCCACTCGGGTATCTTCGGCGGCGCCTTTACTCGCTCGAATTGCCGAAAAAACGCACGCACGTAAGGATTACCCACAAGAGAGGAATCTTTCCATGCCTCACGATGAGCAGGGAGATCGCCTGTCAGTTTGTAGAACGCGATCTGCTGAGACGGCTCCGACAGGTACTCGATGAATCTCCACGCTTCGGACTTGTTCTTCGACGACCTGAACACAACAAGGCTTGAACCGCCCGCAAGAGAGACACCGGGGGAATCATGCTCAGGAGCAGGCATCGGCGCGGTCATCCATTTATCCTGCATCTCCGGCGGGAGCCGCCGCGAGAACTCGCCGATGTTCCAGGGCCCGGTGATATACATTGAGAAAAACCCCTCGGCAAAACCCTGGTAGATGTTCGCAACCTGGGTGTTGCCGATCGGGGCAAAGCCGCTCCTGAAAAAGTCGATGTAGAACTGGAACGCCCGCCTGAAGTCGCTGCCAGAGAAGTCACCAAGAGTAGCCCCGTCCTTCAAGAGCGCGGCCCCTGTCTGAAGCCCGAGGATCACGGGCGGCGCCCACTCGCTGGTAGGAAGGAGAATTGCGTACTTCTCCCCCCCGTCGGAAGTGGATTTGATCCTGCGGCACGCCTCAGTCCATTCCTGCCATGTCTTCGGACCATCCGGGAATCCCGCCGCCGACAGAATATCCTTCCGGAAGAAGAGCACACGCGTATCAATGTACCATGGGATGCCGTAAAGAACCGTGTCGATGAGATTCGTCTCGTAGATTCCCGGGAAGTAGTTCTCTTTACGGACGATGCTCGAGTGGTCAAGCCATTGGCCGAGCGGCTCAATAGCGTTCAGGACCACGAACTCAGGAATCCACGTGTTACCGAGCTGGCAGACGTCTGGTGTGGAGTTCCCCGCATACGCGGTGAGGAGCTTCTCATGCGCTGCGGTCCACGGGATACTCTGGACGTCGACCCGGATGCCGGGATTGCGCCGCTCGAACTCGGGGACAAGCCTCTGGATGTTCTCCCCTTCCGCCCCCAGTGCCCAGAATCGGATGACAGCCTTCGAGCCGGAAGTGGACTTGCATGCAGACAGCGCAAGCGCGAGAAGTCCGCACACGGCAGCGGTCACGAGCTTACTCAGCGACGACTTCAAACTCGGCCTCCTGGGTATCTACAGAGTTCGTCCCAACAAACACTCTGAAGAATCCCGGCTCGACTGTGAGCTTCATGTCTTTGTCGTAGAATACGAGTCGCTCAATCGGGAGACTGAAGCTTACGTTCTTCGTTTCTCCCGGTTCGAGCATGATTCGCCGAAAGTCTTTCAGTTCTTTCACGGGACGAGTCACGCTCGCGACCTCGTCTTGAATGTACAGCTGGACAACTTCGTCGCCGCGGAGCTTACCCGCGTTTGTAACGTCAACGGAGATCTTGAGCGAATCACATGTCGAATCGGAACTCCGGCGCTCGCCGCGGAGAACAGAACCCCTCATCCTGTCCTTCTCCCCCAAGGCGGAAAGGAACGCTTTCGGTGCTTTGAGTCTGGCACGGCTGAGCTTCAGGTTGCTGTAGGAGAAGGTGGTGTAGCTCAGGCCGTGGCCGAACGGATAAAGCGGCGTCGATGGAAGGTCGATGTATTTTGACGTGTACTTCTCGCCCGACGGCGGCCGCCCCGTGTTCTTGTGATTATAGTAAATGGGAACCTGCCCAACCGCGCGCGGCACACTCACGGGGAGCTTCCCGCCTGGATTCACATCGCCAAACAACACGTCCGCAATGGCACTGCCGGTCATCGTACCGGGAAGCCACGCTTCAAGTATTGCAGGAACATGTTCCGCTTCCCACGCGATCGAGAGCGGGCGGCCGTTCATCAGGATCAGGACTCCGGGTTTGCCGGTCTCATGAATGGCGCGGACAAGCTCATGCTGCACGCCTGGCAAGTCAAGTGACGATCTGCTCGCCGCCTCACCGCTCATATCTGCGCTCTCACCGATGACGAGTACAACGACATCGGCCTGTCTCGCAGCTGCAAGAGCTTCGTCGAAACCGTCTGTCGCTCTGCCGCTGATCTCACATCCCTTTGCGTACAACACCTTCATCTGCGGTGAGACTGCGGCCTTGATCCCCTCAAGCACGGTCTCTGTCTCATCCGGATTTCCTGTTGCCCACCAGGGACCGAGAGGATCGGATCTGTTGTCGGCGAGCGGACCGAGCACTGCAATCGTCTTCACATCCTTTGAGAGTGGAAGAAGACCTTTCTCGTTCTTCAGCAGGACGATCGATTCCTGCGCAACCTTTCGGGCAGTCTGTTTGTGCTTCTCGTTGAAAATGTCCGACTTCTCTCGCGAGGCGTCACAGGCTTTGTATGGGTCATCAAAGAGGCCGAGCTTGAACTTGATCCGCAGGACACGGCGAACTGCCTGATTGACAGTCTCCTCAGAAAGCCTCTTCTCCCGAATCATCCCGATAAGCTCACTGCCGTATATCCGGCTTTCCATATCCATGTCGACGCCCGCAGTGATCGCGAGTATCCCGGCCTCTTCTCTTGAACCTGCAATCCCGTGTGCCGGAAGCTCACCGATGGAGTTCCAGTCGCTTACGACAAATCCGTCGAATCCCCACTCTCCCCTCAGGACCGATGTGAGGAGCTTCCGGTTTGCGGAGCTTGGCATCCCGGCAATCTCGTTGAAGGAGCACATGAGCGTTCCGGCACCCGCAGTGACTGCTGCTTTGAACGGAGGAAGATAGATTTCTCGAAGTGTCCGTTCTGAGACATCTACGGTGTTGTAGTCTCGCCCTCCTTCCGCCGCGCCATATCCGGCGAAATGCTTTGCACATGCGAGAATTGAGGTGTTCGACGCAAGGTTTGTTCCCTGGAAACCCCGGACGCGCGCAGCCGACATGACAGAGCCGAGGTATGGGTCCTCACCGGAGCCTTCTGCAATTCTCCCCCAGCGCGGGTCGCGCGCGATATCGACCATCGGGGCGAATGTCCAGTGAATGCCGGAGGCTGACGCTTCAACAGCTGCTGCCCGCGCGGACTGCTCAACCGCCTCGGGATCCCAGGTGCTTGCCTCGGCGAGCGGGATCGGGAATATGGTGCGGAAGCCGTGAATCACATCAAGTCCAAAAATGAGTGGTATATGGAGGCGCGATTCCTCGACGGCGATTCTCTGGATCTTCCTTGTGGCTTCTGCACCGGAGACGTTGAGGAAGGATCCGACGAGGCCCTTGCGGATCATCTCCTTCTGTATGGTACTGATCTTGTCGCCGGTTTGCGTGTCCCGCTGGCCGGAGAGTTGGTTGAGTTGTCCGAGTTTCTCCTCAAGTGTCATGATGGAGAGAAGCGAATCGACCTTGCGCTCGATGACAGCGTTAGAGAGATGCGGCTTTTCGGCAGCGGCGGCAAGGAGTGCGGCGCACGCGACCGCAAAGACGGACAGGCTTCGTCGCATCATGTCAGGACCTGCAGCTTGTTAGATTTTGGGCACAGTTGGACTTCAACGGTGATCCGCTTCGCGCGGTGGAATTCACTCGTGCCTCTTACGGCGTCGGACGTGATGCATGCGCGAGAAGGTTCAGGAAGTACTGCTGCGCTACCGGGTCGACACGGCGGCCGTAGAGTGACTCGGATGACTCTGCCCGCACGAGCCTGCCGCGTGTCTGAAGCCGCGAGAGAGTCATCTTCCCGATCCCGTACGACATCTCAGCAACGGCGATCACTCCAAGCCGCAACCCGCACCGGGCAAGCACTGTATGCTCCGCAAGAGGCGTTACATCATGCTGCGAAACCACCTCACCGCCGAACGCCCCGTTGAACATCTTCAAGTGTTCCTTCGAAATGCTCTTCCAGAGCGGATGCGAGTATTCCTCTGCGAATGCGAAGGAGTCATACCCACCTTTGTCCGCATCCTCCCGCTTCGCGATCTCAATATCCAATCCACTGAGAACAGGGATGGTCTCCTTCCCCTCCAGACCAAACTCGGGCTCTATCAGAAGGACTCTCCCGCCTCCCCGCACGAAGCTGCTGATCTCGAAGATCCGGTCATGGTATTCTGCCTCCCTAACCATCCCCTCTGCAACGACGAGAAGCTGCTGGTCGTGAAGATCCGTCATCGCCGTACAGCTCTGCGACGATGTGATACGTCCCTGCCTTGTCGGGCAGCCTGACTTCGCATCTCTTCTTCTCAAACCTCGAGCCGTCGACTCTCACGTGTTCCGTCAGCGAAGAAAGCCACATGCTATCGGAATCGACAACTCCATACCTAATGGTGCCACCGCAGAATGCGGCATGATCGTTTAACACGTAGAGATCGAATCTCCTCTTCTCACCCGTGAAGAAATGCCGATCCCAGAGCTCGATGCTGACTCCGAATGGTGCGAACGAGTTCCTGAGGGCGTCAAGGACCGGCTTTGGACGGAGCTCAGCAATTGGCCCGAGGAACCAGTTCGCCGTGAGTCCATCACCGTTGCTAAGGTAAATAAACGGCTGTATCGCGTCGACGCGCAACCGGCGGAAAAGCTCCACAAGCTCCTGGGCAAGGAACGCCTCGTGCTGTAACAGGTCCTCCTTCGTCCATTCACGCCCGAGCCAGCGCTCGATCACTTCCTCGGTGGGCTTTGTCGGCTTCCCGTCGCCGTCAAGCCACCACCAGAGGAATTCATTGACGACCGAGGGAGTCTTCAGATTCTCGATCTCATCGAGAGGAAGCGTGAAACCAAGCCTGCGCTTGTTGAGTACGGGACCCAGCGAGTAAATGTACGGATGCTGTTCCACAAAATCCACGGACTCCCATGCCCGCGACGGGTCAAGCTTCTTCATCTCCAGGACAAGCTCGTGCTGCACGATGTCACTCGTCGATTCGTTGAGCGAATCCCATATGATGATGCTCGGGTGGTTCCAGTTGTCGCGGAGCCACTGCGTGAACTCCCGTCGTATCTGTTCCTTAGTCCCTGTCACGCCCCAGGATTGCCACTCGTTCTGCAGAAGCATCCCGTGCCGGTCCGCGATGTCATACCACAAGTTGTACATCTGTCCGAGGTGTACGCGGAAGAAATTGAAGTTGTGCTTCTTCGGGATGTCGATGAGAGCACGCTTAACCCATTCAGGCGTCCACGGGAGAAGTCCGCGCTCCGGATCGGAGAGGAACCTGTGGAAGGCGATGTTCCCGCCGCGCAGAAAGGCTCTCTCGCCATTCAGGAAGAAGTCCGCTCCACGAATCGTGAACTCACGCATCCCGAATGACACCACAGACTCGTCAACTTCTCCTGGTCTTTGCCCACGGCGCTCTCGGGTGGAAGCGTGGACTTCGCGCCGACGCGGACGAGAAGGACATTCTCTTCGTTCTCTCGAAGAGCATCCTCAATCCTGTACTCGTGCGATGTGTAGCAGCTGATGCTTCCCCCGACACGTCTCCCGTTTAACCAGACCTCCGTGCCGTACTGGCTCTGATCGAACTTCAGGAATGTATGCTTCTTCTTTCCTTCAACTCGAAAGCTCGTCCGATACCAGTGATATTCGGCCGAGTGCCAGTCATACTGTGGGTCCGCGCAATCGACAAGTGATGGGACTGGGATCGTGCGTTTGAACTCAGTGGGGGGAACGTCACGGCTGCCGGGCTCGATGCTCCAGGTTCCATTTAAGAGGAAAACCAACCGGGGATGGGATTTGTCGAGAGAGAATATGAGACAGGACATCTGAGGGGAACATTTCTTAGGGTCTCACCGAGTCAAGCCAGCCCCCCGTGAAGCCAGCCCGCCTCAGACCTTCGACGATGTACCGATTCTTCTTCATTACGTTCCAGACAAATTCATTCCGAAGGTTTTCGATCATGATTACGATCGGCCCCTGGTCAATGCCGATGTAATCATCACTGAACCAACCTACTTCATCTGTACGTTCACGCCGGAAGGTGGGATTGAATGCATCGATGAATCCGTAACGTCGCCAGACACGATCGCCGTACCGCTCTCGCATCACCTTAAGTGCCGGAATGCAGATTTCGGGTGCGAATGCAACAGAACCTCCAGCCGCCGTCGGCGCAATCGTCCCGTCATCCCCTACCCAGTCAAATGAAACGCCCCGGGCACGGTATCCCCAGAAACCCCGCCTCTTCCCTTCGAGAACGGAAACCGTGTCGCCGGGGCCATCGCAAGCGGTGACGCCCCACACCCCCTGCGAGTAGTCTTTCCATTGGCCCGGGTTCTCAACCGCGTAGGCCCGTTGAGAATAGGTCGCGCGGCGCGAGTTCTCAAAGTAATCGAGGCCCCTGGCCCTCATGTACTCGTCCTTGATTCCGCGGTAGTCGATCCAGCAGTGAGAGTATTGATGTCCGAAGAGAGGGCCGAAGCTGACGAATTCTTCGCCATAATACTTGCCCCAGACGTAACTCGAAGTCCACACCTTCCACA
>PEWR01000110.1 GCA_002779395.1 Ignavibacteriales bacterium CG07_land_8_20_14_0_80_59_12 | reverse complement strand
TCGGTTCCGCAACTGTGCGAGAAAGGAACTCAACCGTATTCGTCGATGTCCGGAGCAGGGAGAGGTGGCGATCCCCCCACACTGCCATCCCTCCGATGTCTTTCTCTGAGAGAAGCCGGACGGGTCTGTCGAACCTTGACTGTGGTGACAGGTACATGACAACAAGGTCACGGCGTTCCGGATCGTTGATGTAAACAAGATCCCGGACACCGTCATCGTTCCAGTCCATGCCCACCATGAGGTCACGCGACACAAACTCGACGCCGCTCTCCGATCCCTGGACCGGCACGAGAAGGCTGTCGCGTCCCGGCACAAATGTCCAGAGCCGCTCTCCCGGGGATACGAGGTTTGCCACAACCACCGGCTTCCCTTCATCGAGGATGAAGACGACTCCACGCGCTGTTGCAGGCGGAGGCAACTTCCAGACTACCATGGGAGGTCCGAAGCTGTTCTTCTTTTCTCTCAAGACAGCCGAGAGTATATCCCTCACCCCATCCCTCGAGAGAATGAAGAGCGCTTCCGATTCTCCATTCCTGAATTGCGTCGCCGCCACGGAGAGCACGTCGCCGATGCCGCCGGCTGCAATCCTCTGCTGCACGAACTTCGTCTGCGTGATCTCTTCAAGAGCCCAAAGTGACTGCGTAACCCCGGCTCCCGCGGGGCTCGCCACGATGAGACGAAGCCCTCCCCGCTGGTTCCACTCCGCTTTGACGACAGAGGGGTTTCCTTCGACCGGGATCTGGACCGATCTCAGTCTCCTCCCATCTTTCCCCACGTACGTCGCGGAGACCGAACTTCGCCCTGCGTGCGCTGCAATGAAGGTCCCGCCTCCAGCCGGGCGGCCGAGCCATGTCAGCCCCCGCGGCGACTCGGGAAGCGGGAACGTCCACATCCGCTCGAAAGACTCTCCGGTCTCGCTCTCGTACACATAGACCGCATGCGCCGCCTCGGAGAGGACGCACAGCTCCCGCACCGAGTCAGCCTCGATATCAGCGCTCACGATGCTGCGCGATTCCGGTCCCCCAGCGAGCACAAGCGATGCAAGAGGGACGACCCCCCGGCTGTTGTTCCTGAGAAACGATATGCTCCCGGGCTCGCGGCTCAGCACGGCGATACTGGTGACACTGTCGCGATAGAACTCGGCGGCAACTGCATCCGTCGAGGGCCCTGACGGCTGGTAGAGCGCCTGCACGACGAAACGGGCGTCATTACCAAGCGAGAGAAGAGCAACTGCCTCCGGTTGCTCGGTCAGGCAGATAACGCCATTTTTGGCCCCTCCTCCCGGGGTGGAGAAGGACGAGAGGGCCACGGGAACACCGATGATTGGTGTTATCGTGGAGGTGAGACGGATCTCGCCGAGCCCGTCCGACTCGTACAGCTCCACCTGCCTGGAATCGCGGAACGAAATGACAAAATCAGTGAGCCCGTCCGAGTTTGCATCGGTGCAAAGAAGACCCGTCGGCTCCTCGGAGAATGAGAAGCCCCCCCACTGCCTGAAGGATCTGCCAAGTCCGCGGTAGAGAATCAACCGGTTCCCGATCCAGTCAAGGATCGCAAGGTGAGTGGAGCTGTCCGCGCTGATCACGGCAGGAGCGACTGAGATCGCTGTGACATTCGATGCGATCCTCTGCCCCCTCTGAAAAGTCCCGTTCCCCCTTCCCCAGAGGATCGAGACGCCGAGGAATTTCCTGCCGTACACGGCGATGTCGAGGACACCGTCGTGGTCCAGGTCGGCGATGCAGACGGCGTCGGGGGCGTATTCGAAGCGGACGCGCTGGGTCACATGGAAGCGGCGCGGCTCGGGGCCGGAGATGAGGACAGTGACAAGACGCTGCGCGGGACTGACCAGGACAAGGTCATCGCGGCGGTCGCCGTTGAGGTCCCCTGCGGCGAGGTTCCGCACTTCGTCGTCGAGCTCCAGTTTGACCTGGTCCTCGAAGCGGCCTTCCCCATCGCCGAACAGGATTTCCGCTGCCCGCTCCCTGGCACTCACGACCGCGACATCGAGCAGGCCATCGCCGTCGAAGTCGCCTGAGGCAATCCGGTCAGGGTAGGGAATGGTATTGATGGTTCCCGCTGCGTGGAAGGCCGGAAGAGCCGGGCGGCGAACGCGGGGTTCCCCGGAGAACGATGCCTCCGCACCTGTGAAGGTTACGCAGAACGCCGTTATCGCCGAGAGGAACGTCGTGCGGGCTTTCATTTTCTCCGGTGTTGCAGTCGAATCTCTCGCCGTTGGAGCGCGTCGTTGTAGCGGCGGACCTCCTCATCGGTCTCAGGTATGACCTGGGGGACCTCCACCGCGTGCCCTTCGTCGTCAAGTGCAACGAAAGTGAGATAAGCGCTGTTCGTGTGGCGGATCGTGCCTGCGCGAAGGTCCTCCGAGAACACCTTCACACCCACCTCCATAGACGTGCGGAACACCCGGTTCACCGACGCTTTCAGGATGACAACCTCGCCGAGCGGGACCGGGTTCAGGAAGTCGAGCTCATCGACGGCAGCTGTGACGCATATCCGGTTCGCATGGCGGGCGCTCGCCATTGCCGCAGCAATATCCATCCAATGCATGAGCCGCCCGCCGAGCAGGTTCCCGAGGCGGTTCGTGTCGTTCGGGAGGACAAGCTCGGTCATCTCCACATGCGACTCGCGAACGCGTTTCGGCTCATTCACTGCCGTTCTCCGTTGCTGGGCTGCACGGCGCTCGCGGCGCTCTCGGGCGACTCAGGCTGCTCATGCTTGACCTGCGCTTTCAGCGCCTCGACATCGGGCAGAAAGCGACTCTTCGGATATCGTTCGATGAAGTGCTGGATTTCCAGCGCCGCGGCTTCATACCTCTTTCGTGCGATGAGCGACTCGATCTTCCCCTTGGCGGCCTGGTCGGTCACATCGCTGTCGTGGTACCTCTCAAGGACCTGGTCGAAGTAAATCCCCGCCGCCCGGTAGTCGCCAAGCTTCATGTATAGCTCGGCGGTGGTTAGGTTCTTCTCTGCAAGCTTATTGTTCAGCTCGTGGATCCGTTTCTCCGCCTCGGGTACAAGCTCGTTTGTGGGATTGTACTCCACGAAGGCCTGCAGCTCATCGATTGCCTTGTATGTGTACTTCTGGTCGAGTGCCTGCTTCGGGGACAGATCATAGTAGCACATGCCGAGCTTGTAGCGTGCGAGCGGGACAAGACGGCTCGAAGGCATGTTCCGGATCAGCTTGTCGTACTCGTACGCCGAGAGAAGGTATTGCCCCTTGGCGTACTGGCACTCTCCGAGGAGATACTGGGCCGAGTCGGCGACGGAGCTCCCACCATACTGGAGCGTAACGAGCTGGAGTTGATCGATCGCCTCCTGATAGTCGTGGTTCTCAAACTTCGCAAGAGCATCTGCATAGCGCTCCTCGGGCGTCGGGAACCTCGCGCTTCCTTTGGACCCGGCGCAGCCGGAGATGGCAAAGAGCAACGCGGCAGCGACGAGAGCCGGAAGCCCGGTTGATAGACTCTGCTTCATGGAGAAACCTGTTTTTCCGTGTACGTCGGCTGCAGCTGTGGGAGCGGAAACTTGCTCCCCGAGATCTTCACAAGATGGAGAAGGATCTCCCTCCCCTCCGGGCTCTCCTTGTCAACGGCCTCGGGCTGATAGCCGGCGCGAACGGGAATCGTCCCGGCGAGCTCAACCCGCCGCAGGGCGGGCCCTTTTTCAAATCGAAGGAGGAGGGCGACGCTCCGCTGTGTCCACTTGTGCTGTGGTTGATAAAATATGAAATTCCCGAGTGAGTACGAAACAATTCTCCGGTGGTAGCGTTCGATCCCCTGGAGCACATGCGGGTGATGCCCGAGCACAACGTCGACCCCGGCATCGACAGCGGCCCTGAGGAACTCCCTGCTTCGACGCGTCGGCGTCTCGCGGTACTCATTCCCCCCGTGGTAGCTCAGAATCACAAAGTCAACCGAGTCCCGCACGCGCCGCACAGCGGAAAAAAGGAGTGACGTGTCGGCATCGGCGACCTCCCGCCATGCCGGTCCCTCGGAGTTCCTGACATCCGTCACGGCGAAGAACGCGAAACGGATGCCGTTTCGTGATACCACTGCGGGCAGGTACGCATTGTTCCCGCTGTCGGCAGCACCGGCGAATTCCACCCCGGCCCTTCGGAGATTCGAAAGCGTCTCGTGGAAGGCCGCCGTACCGTAGTCGAGGGCATGGTTGTTGGCGACTGACACGAGTGTAAACCGTGCCATCCTCAGAGCGTCGGCGCCGGAGGAGGGACCAGTGAAAATGAGATTGTTCCTCGGGCTCTGAGTCTCCCCCCCTTGATCTGAGAGAGGTGATTCAAGGTTGCCGAAGATGATGTCAACACCGCCAAAGATCCAGTCGATCTTCTCGAACGGGAAGCAGGTGTCGCCTGCGATGATGTACTTCCCAACCGTCCTGCCGAGGTTGATGTCGCCGACCGCGACCATTCGAACCGTCGCGCTCACAGTGTCGCGCGCCGGACCCTCCTTGCACGGGGCTGCACTGTGCATCGCGGAGGAGAGAAGAAGCAAGAGAAAGAAGTCGACGAGGAGACTCCTCATGAGGACCTGACACTGAAGAAGAGGACAACACTGAGAATCAGCGCGCCCGTGATGACAAGAGGTCCGAGGGCGCGGCTCCACCATCCCTGGGGCGGGGGCGCCCCGTGCGTTTCTGGGATTGCGGTCGACTCAAGCGACGGAACGTCGGACGCGGCGACGGTATCGATGAGCGATACCGAGGCATTCCCGTGGTACCTGTACCTGTCGGCACGTCGGTCGGTGACGACAGCTGAGACGGTGACGCTGGCCCGGCGCGTCAGCTTTGATGGTGTGAAGATCCCTGATATCCTTTCCGGGTACTCGATGTGCGCTTCTCGCCCAACGAACGAAAAGACAACATCCGCGGAGTCAGGTGATACCGTGAGAAGGATGCCTCTCTCCTCGATCGCCTTCAGGACGGTTGCCTGGAGAAGCCAGGGGAGGTGTCCGCCTTCGACCTTCACAGCAACGAACACGCCAGGTTCGACATTGGCGGAGTCGAGGATCGCCGACTCGGTGCTCGAGAACGCAGACTCCAGCCGCTGGAGGTTCGTCGCAGCCGGCTCTTCTTCCTGGGACCGTCCGTCAGTCACGCTGTAACAAAGGAGGATGACGAGCGCGGCGGCGCTCCGCTTGCCTGCCATCCTGCAGCAGTCCAGGATCAACCTGAATCCCCTACGCGTAGATCCCCCGCATCTTGAGTGTCTGGGAGACCTTGTCGATAGCAAGGATGTAAGCTCCGAGACTCGAACGGGTTTTCCCGATCAAGGATAGGTGCACCTTCCTGTTTGGAGAGTACGCTCTCTGCCATGGCACGATCCCTCACAAAAGGTGCAAGCTCACCAGAAATCGCCCGCGAAGGCGAGCCTGCCGCGACTGCTACGACATGACGCCGCCGGCGGCGAGCGCTTCGAGCCGGGCGATGCGCTCCTCCATCGGTGGGTGGGTAGAGAACAACTTCAGGAACGAGCCGCCGCTGAGCGGGTTGACGATGAAGAGATGAGCCGACGACGGGCTCGCGTTCAACATTGGATTCCGTTCCACACCCGCGGAGAGCCGCCGCAGTGCGTTCGCAAGGGAAAGAGGTTTGCCTGAGATCCTCGCACCACCTGCATCGGCGGCAAACTCACGGGAGCGGGAGATGGCAAGCTGGATGAGCACGGCAGCAAGGGGTGCGAGGATGATCATGAAGAGCTCCCCGAGTCCTCCACCTCCGCGCCGGTCGCCGCGGCTTCCGCCGAAGAAGAAGAGTGACCAACCTGCCATGCGGCCGATGAACGTGATTGTTCCGACCATCGTTGCCACGATCGTGCCGGTGAGGATGTCACGGTGTTTCACATGGGCAAGCTCGTGTCCGATCACGCCGCTCAATTCATCGTCACTGAGAAGGTTGAGGATCCCTTCGGTCAACGCGACCGCAGCGTGTCCGGGGTTTCTCCCGGTGGCAAATGCGTTCGGCGTAGCGCTCGGGATCAGATAGATTTTCGGCATCGGGAGCTCGGCACGTGTTATGAGTTCCCGAACGATGCGGTAAACGCGCGGGAGTTCCTGCTCATCCGCCTGCCTCGCCCCGTAGGTCATGAGCACGATCTTGTCGGAGAACCAGTACATGACGAAGTTCATCCCGAGCGACAAGATGAGCGCGTATGTCATCCCGGTGCGTCCGCCGACCGCCTGCCCCACCAGGAGGAACAGGACCATCATCGCGGTCATGAGGAAGACCGTTTTCAGCGTGTTCATTGCACACTTCCCTTCTGTACAACTATCCTTGGACTACATGAATTTACGTACAGACGTGCATGAGTTTCAAGGTTCGTTCGAAGCATCGCCCCCGCGGCGGCGAAGAATGCTTTGAAGCTGAGCTCTGACGAGAAGAAGATCCTCGTCGTTGAAATGGCGCGAAAACCGTCGGGCCCGACGGACCTCGCCGTTCTCGACGTCCGCAAGGACGAGGTCTTCATCAAAGAGCTTTGCCCGCGCGACGACTCCGCCGTCCGGTGCAACGACCTCGGACCCGCCCCAGAAGTTTACGCCGTCCTCGATGCCTACACGGTTTACGAAGGCAAGATAGACGCTGAGAAGGCGCGCGTAGGCGCGGTGGTGCTCGGAGTTGACCACCGCTCCCTGGAATTCTCCTTCCCCCCCGGAAACCCTCGTTGGGCTCGCAGCCAGTCCAAGGATCACCGTCGCGCCGTCGACGGCGAGGAGGTACGGCAGGGAAAGATGCCAGAGGTCCTCGCAGATGAGCATGCCGAGGCGCCCGAACTTCGTGTCGAACGCTCTCACCGCGGCACCCCGGTTGAAATACCTCATCTCCTCGAACATGCCGTACGTCGGCGGATATATCTTGCGGTGGCAATGTTTCAGCTCACCCGCTTCAAAGTAGAAAGCCGAGTTGAAGATGCCGAACTCCTTCCCTTCCTCTATGCCGCCGGCCACAATGGCCACTTCACGGCTGAGGTCGCGAAGCGGCCCCAGTTCCGGAGACGACTGCGGGTCGAGCGCGAGCTCCCAGTTCATATCCCGAACCGTGTAACCTGTAAGACTGAGCTCGGGAAAGAGCACGAGGTCCGCACCGAGGGAGCGTGCCTTCTCAGCGAGCTCAACGTGATGATCGACGTTCCGTCTCAGATCGCCGATCACAGCGTCGGTCTGCGCAAGAGCAATGGTCCATTTTGTCATAACACGGCCCCGAAGAAATGAAACCACGGATGACTCGAAAGACGCGTGAAAAAACGCGAACCGGGAACGGACACCAAAAGCAACTGCATCAATCCACGTTCACCTTGTCCGGCAGCTCATTCGTATCGTCGGGGCGGCGCGGAACATGGGCCGAAAGGACTTCCCCCACCCTCCGCACACCATGGATGATGCCGTCACGGAATCTCCCCCCATGGAAATTCCGAGACATCTCCTCCGCGATCCGGTCCCAGGTTCCGTCCTCGACACGCTTGTGAATCCCTTCGTCAGCCGCGATATGGAACTGCCGTTCGGCGAAGAGAAGATACAGGAGGACGCCCGTGCGGTCGCGTGTCTTCTCCATGCCGAGTCGATGGAACTCGTGAAGGGCAAGCTCCTGGAGGGAAAGCCCGCGTTCACGGCGGTGCCTGTGCATGTGGATGCTCACACGGATTTCACCGGCCGTCCGTGACTCCGCCCGGCGGATGGCGTGTGCGATGTCGTCGAGATCGCGCTGCGATAGCACCTTGCGGAGAGGATTGGTCCTGAGCAGCATCGTGTTCCTTTCGTAATGATTCAGCTGAACCGGGCCGCCGTCGGTGGGCATGGCGGCCTCATCTACCAGCTCCCGCTCGCACCGCCACCCCCGAACGAGCCACCGCCGCCGCTCCAACCACCGCCTCCTCCACCGAAACCTCCCCCGCCAAATCCGCCCCCTCCGAATCCACCCCAGAACCATGGGCCGCCGGAAGAGTACCTGCTGCCGCTCCGGTTGATTCTGTACCCGCTCCCCCTGCCGGCGAGCATGCGGATGAACGAGAAAAAGCCGCCGAACGCAAGAAACAGAATCAGGATGATGATCCGGTTTATCGAGCCGCCGCCGCGGGGCTTCGACTCCGCGTGATATTCGCCCTTCGTCACAAGCATGACGGCTCGGACACCGGCTTCAATCCCGCTGAAGTAGTCGCCGTCCCGGAAGTACGGCTTCATCTCACGTTCTATGATGACGCGGTTCACGGCATCGGTGAGGACACCCTCGAGCCCGTAACCGACTTCGATGCGCACATTCCGATCGTCTTTGACGACAAGAATGAGCGCCCCGTTGTTCTTCCCGACGCGCCCGATCTTGTTCTTCTCCACAACCTGCATCGAGTAGTCTTCGAGGCTCTCGCTCTCGAGGGTGGGGATCATGAGGACCGCAATCTGCGTTGAGGTTGAATCCTCGAACGCTTTGATCTCCTCATCGAGTGTCCTCCATTGAGAGAACGAGAGCGTATTCGTCCGGTCAGTGAGGCGCTGCTCAAGCTTCGGGATGTCAATCGCTGCCCCGGCCGAGGCCGCGGCGAAAAGGATGACGGCAGCGAGCAGCTGAATTGGTCGCTTCTTCATTGGCGGACCGCCTGTCTGAGATCAGAATTTCACCTTGGGTGCCTGCTCGGCTCCCTGCTGTGCCTCGAAGTAAGGGCGTGCCGTGAACCCCGTCATCGAAGCGACGATTGAGCCGGGAAACCTTCGCAGTTTCGTATTGTACCCCTGGACAACCTCGTTGAAACGGCGCCGTTCGACGGCAATGCGGTTCTCCGTCCCTTCGAGCTGCGACTGGAGTGCAAGAAAATTCTCGTTCGCCTTCAGGTTGGGATAGTTCTCCGTCACGACAAGGAGCCGGCTCAGTGCGGAGCTGAGCCCGTCCTGCGCCTGCTGGAACCGCTTGAACGCAGCCGGATCGTTGAGGACCTCTGGCGTCACATTCAGCTGTCCCACGCTGGCGCGGGCTTTTGTCACTTCCTCAAGGACTTCCTTCTCGTGCGATGCGTACCCTTTCACAGTCTCGATGAGGTTCGGGATGAGGTCGTACCGCCGTTGGTATTGATTCTCCACCTGTCCCCACGCCGACTTCACCCCTTCGTCCATCGAGACAAGCGAGTTGTACGTGCCGACACCCCAGAGGAGCGTTCCAAAGACGAAAACGGCAAGCACAACGACGATGATGACAATGATGATGAGCGCCTTCGATTTCATGAGTCCCTCCCAGTGAATGATCAGATTACCGGAGAATTGAAACTCTCAGCGGACGATCGGCGCCGTTCACGCAACGGCGACGTCCGCGCCGGCGTCGATGATCGCGCGGGCAAACGGCCTCGTCACGGATGTCCCCATCGCTTCACGGAAACGATGGTCGAGCGTCACGTCGCCGGCGAAATGCACCACTACACGTCCTGGAAACCGTCGTTCCATGCGGGGGGTGGAACCACGGGCCCCGGCGCGCGAACCCCCGCTGGGGAGCGGGTCGGCGGCGAGAAGGATCAGAAGGAAGATGCAGAGGGAACGAACCGATGCCGCCCCGCCGCACTCCCGAATCGTAACGCCGAGGCGAAGGACAATCCACTGATTAAATTACTGGAGGAGCGAGAGAAATACAAACGGAGAATGAAACAGCAGAGCGAGCCCGGAACTCGGGCCCGCTCCCTGGATTTCAGTTCACACTGGGAAAAGGCTTAGAACTTGAAATCCACCCCGAGGTCAAGGGCGCCATAGCCCAGGCTTCCAAAACCGAGACGTCCTGTGAGTGCGACTGTCGGGGAGATCCAGTAGCGTGCACCCGCATCTGCCCCGAGGAACAAACCGCCGTGCGTCGGGGTCGCATAAGTCGAGTAAGCACCCTCCCACGACACTGATCCGGCATCGTAGGCAAGCGTAAGCCCGAGGTACGGGTCAAACTTCCGGTCCCCGACCTTGAAGTGGTAGTTTCCCTGAGCACCAATCAGAATATCGGTGTACTTCCACTTTCCGGAGTAGTAGTCTTCGCTGTAGCTCCAGTAGCGGAAGATCCCTCCGATTCCGAGCAGGCCGAAGTTCTGAACGTCGATTCCGTACTCATAGTTGACTCCGAACTGCGGTGTCGAACCGAGGAATGACAATCCGATGCACGGGCCCAGGGCGCTCTTCCCGTTCACAAACTGCGCGGGCGCAATCACCGGTGTCACGACCAGCAACGCGGCTACGAACAATGCAAAAAAGAGTCCTCTTTTGTTCATTGTACTCCTCCGTAATGGTTGTTGGTATTCCAGTGAGTCTTCACGCGGATGATCTCCTTGCATGAACTCAAGTATAGCAACTCCAGAGTGATTTGTCAAGCGCCCGCGTGCTCCCTGGCGCCGTCTGGTTCCGACGCGCCGGAGTGTGACGTTCCTCCTATGCCCGGAGGAGAGCGCGGGCGATAACCAGCCGTTGGACTTCCGAGGTTCCTTCATAGATCTCTGTGATCTTTGAGTCGCGCAGGTACCGCTCGACGGGAAAATCCTTCAGGTATCCGTAGCCGCCGTAGATCTGGACCGCATCAAGCGAGCTTTTCACCGCCGTCTTCGAAGCGGCGAGTTTTGCCATCGCCGCCGCCTCCGTGTAGCGCTGACCAGCATCCTTTTTCGCTGCGGCGCTGAGTGTGAGGAGCCTTGCGGCTTCAATCTCAGTGGCCATGTCGGCAAGCTTGAACTGGATCGCCTGGAATTCCGCAATCGGGTGCTCGAAAGCCTTCCGCTGTTTCGAGTAGAGTACCGAGGCTTCAAGCGACGCCTGCGCGATACCGAGGGCTTGCGCGGCAATGCCGATTCGTCCGCCGTCGAGCGTCTTCATGGCGATCCGGAAGCCCTGCCCTTCCTCGCCAAGCCGGTTCGCCGCGGGAACGCGTGCATCCTCAAACGCAAGCGAGACGGTGTCGGAGCTCCGGATTCCGAGCTTTCTCTCCTTCTTGGCCACGGAGAATCCGGGTGTCTCTTTCTCGACGAGGAAGGCGCTCACGCCATGAGGCCCCTTGCTTCGGTCAGTCGCAGCAAAGACGAGGACGACGTTCGCATGAAGCCCGTTCGTAATGAAGTTCTTCGTACCGTTGAGGACGTACGTATCACCATCGCGTGCCGCCGTGGTCCGCTGGTTCGAAGCATCGCTCCCCGCTTCAGGCTCTGAGAGTGCAAATGCGCCGAGGAGTGTCCCTCCGGCAAGAGAGACAAGGAACCGCTGCTTCTGATCCTCGGTTCCCCACTCGTTGATCCCGTCGCAGACGAGCGAGTTGTTCACGGACATGATGACCGCCGCAGATGCATCGACCTTGGCGATCTCCTCCATGGCGAGGACATAGCTCACGGTATCGAGCTCCGCGCCGCCGTACGCCGCCGGGACCATCATGCCCATGAAGCCGAGCTCGCCCAACTTCTTCACCGCCTCCCCGGGAAACTCCTCCTTCTCGTCCCGCTCGGCGGCCGATGCCGCAAGCTCCTCCTCGGCAAACTTCCGCGCGGTGTCTCTGATCATCAGATGTTCTTCGGTGAACTGGAAGTTCATGTCGGTGTCCCCTCACTGTGGTGTGACTCAGGCAGTGCGCCTGCGTCACGAGGAATAGTCGTAGAATCCTTTCCCGCTCTTCCTCCCAAGATGTCCGGCAGCGACCATCTTCTTGAGGAGAGGGCAAGGGCGGTACTTCTGATCACCGAGCCCCCGATGGAGGACCTCTGCAATTGCGAGAACGACGTCGAGTCCGATGAAATCCGCAAGCTGGAGGGGACCCATCGGGTGATTCATCCCGAGCTTCATGACCGTGTCGATGGCCTCCGGCTTCGCCACACCCTCCATGACGCAGTAGATCGCCTCATTGATCATGGGGATGAGGATGCGGTTGGAAACGAAACCGGGATAGTCGCTCACTTCCACCGGAACTTTCGAGAGCTGCTCGGCTGTGCTCTTCACGGTCAAGTATGTCTCGTTGGATGTCGCATAGCCCTTGACAATCTCGACGAGCTTCATCAGGGGGACCGGGTTCATGAAGTGCATGCCAATGACTCTGTCGGGTCTCTTCGTGACAGCCGCGAGTGTCGTGATGGAGATGGACGAGGTGTTGCTTGCGATAATCGTGTGAGGTTTCGTTGAGGCGTCGAGCTGCCTGAAGATTCCCTTCTTGGCCTCCTCATCCTCGGTCACGGCCTCGACGACGAGGTCAGCGTTCTCCACCGCCGCGGGTAGATCCGTCAGTGTGCGGATGCGGGCAAGCGATTGCTCTACCTGGGCCGCGGTCACATTCCCTTTCTTCACCTGTCGCTCGAAGTTCTGTCGAATGGTCGCCAACGCACGTTCGAGGAATTTCACGTCGAGATCGTTCAGTGTCACGCCGAAACCATACTGGGCGAAGACATGGGCGATCCCGTTCCCCATTGTCCCCGCGCCAATGACAGCAACGCGCCTCACGTCCATGGGATTCTCCCCTCCAATCTCATGTTTGTCTACATCCCGCCTGCGTGGCGGTGCGAACATCTATTTCGAGCGCTCGGGTGGGCCGTTACGGTCTACACCCGCTCGACGATCATCGCCGTCGCTTCGCCGCCGCCGATGCAGAGGGCCGCGAGTCCCAGGCGGGCATTCCGCTGCTTCATCGCGTAGAGGAGCGTCGTAAGGATGCGTGCGCCGCTGGCGCCGATCGGGTGACCGAGCGCCACAGCCCCGCCGTGGACGTTGAGCTTCGCGGGGTCGATGCCGAGCTGGTTCAGTGCGACGAGGGCGACGACCGCGAAAGCCTCGTTGATCTCGAAAAGATCAATGTCTGCTATCGTGAGGTTCGCCTTCCGGAGAACTTTCTCGACCGCGTCGACAGGTGCCGTGGTGAAATACTCCGGCCTCTTGGCCGCGGAGGCCTGGGCGACAATGCGTGCAAGTGGTCTAACGCCGCGTGCCGCAGCGCGCTCGGCGGCCATGACAACCACCGCGGCCGCACCGTCGCTGATCTTCGAGGCGTTTGCCGCGGTAACCGTGCCATCCTTCTCAAACGCAGTCTTCAAGGATGAGACCCTTGACAGATCGACCTTCCCCGGCTCCTCGTCAGCAGAGATCATGACGGGCTCTCCTTTCCTCTGCGGGGTGGCAACGGGGACAATCTCGTCCGTGAATGCGCCGGACTTCTGCGCCTCAAGCGCACGGCGATAGCTTTCCACCGCGAACGTGTCTTGCGCTTCACGTGGAATTGCGCACTCACGGGCGCAGAGCTCTGCCGCACTCCCCATGTGGAAATTGTTGTAGACGTCCCAGAGCCCGTCCTTGATCATCGAATCGATGACCTGTGCATGCCCCATCCGGTAGCCCCGCCGGGCTCCGTCGAGAAGGTACGGGGCATTCGACATGCTTTCCATGCCCCCGGCGACGACCACGTCGGCGTCGCCAAGCGCGACGGCTTGGGCGGCAAGGCCCACGGACTTAAGTCCCGATCCGCACATCTTGTTGATGGTGAGACACTCGACAGAGACCGGGAGCCCGGCGAAGATTGCCGCCTGCCGTGCGGGGGCTTGTCCCAGCCCGGCGCTGAGGACGTTCCCGAAGATGACTTCATTGACATCCTCGGGTTTCAACCCCGCCCGCTTCACCGCCTCGCGTATCACGACAGCCCCGAGCTGCGGTGCCGTCAATCCACTCAGCGAGCCGCTAAGGGACCCAACAGGTGTGCGGCAGGCGCTCGCGATGACAGCTTGATCCATGGCTCACCTCCAAATATCATGGCGCCATGTGCAGTCTCTATGCCCATGGCCCCGGGGTCTTTCGCCGGTGAAGTTCAACAAAAGTACGAAGAGGAACTCTAATATGCAATCCCATCAGCCCTCACAATAAAGAACGCCTCCGCAGAGTTCACGGAGGCGTTCCATCTTTCTTCAGATGTCATTGCGAGGCCCTTTAGGACCGAAGCAATCGGGTCGACGATCAACGAAGGCGGAGCGGTACCGCCCGAGAGGTCCTCACGTCGTTCGCCTGTGGTGACCTCCTCAGGATGGCTGGCGCCACTTCGTCGAGCTCACTTCGCTCACCCTCCTCGCAATGACGTATGGGGTCAATACATATCGCCCATGCCGCCGCCCGGAGGCATGGGGGGCATCTTTTCTTTCTCCGGCTTCTCGACGACGACGCACTGTGTCGTGAGGAGGAGTCCGGCAACGCTCGCAGCGTTCTCAAGAGCGATGCGGGTCACCTTCGTCGGATCGACCACGCCCGACTTCAAGAGGTTCTCGTACTGCTCGGTCTGGGCGTTGAACCCGTAGTCGTCCTTCCCTTCCTTCACCTTCGCCACGATGACAGAGCCCTCGAGTCCCGCGTTCGCCACGATCAGGCGGATCGGTTCCTCGAGCGCGCGCTTCACAATCTCGACGCCGATCATCTGGTCGCCGTTCTCGACTTTGATGCCGTCGAGCTGCTTGAGGGCGCGGAGATATGCAACACCGCCGCCAGGAAGAATCCCTTCTTCAACCGCCGCCTTTGTGGCGTGGAGTGCGTCCTCGACGCGTGCTTTCTTCTCCTTCATCTCGACTTCCGTGGAGGCGCCGATCTTCAGCAGGGCAACGCCGCCGGAGAGTTTCGCAAGCCGCTCCTGGAGTTTCTCGCGGTCGTAGTCAGATGTCGTCTTGTCGATCTGGATACGTATCTCGTTGATGCGCCGCTTGATGTCGTCCTTCCGGCTCACGTCCTCGCGCTGGACGATCGTTGTGTTGTCCTTGTCAACGGACACCTTCCGAGCGGTCCCAAGGTACGAAAGCTGTGCGTTCTCCAGCTTGAAGCCCTTCTCCTCGGAGATGACGGTACCGCCGGTCAGGATCCCGATGTCCTCGAGCATCGCCTTCCGCCGGTCGCCGAAGCCCGGTGCCTTCACGGCGCAGACCTTGAGTGTCCCGCGGAGCTTGTTGACAACGATGGTCGCGAGCGCTTCCCCTTCGACGTCCTCAGCGATGATGACGATCGACTTGCCGGATTGTGCCACCTTCTCCAGGATCGGGAGGAGGTCCTTCATCGCAGAGATCTTCTTCTCGTTGATGAGGATATATGGATCCTCGAGCTCCGCCGTCATCGTGTCGGCGTTCGTAATGAAGTAAGGCGAGAGGTAGCCACGGTCGAACTGCATCCCCTCCACGACTTCCATCGTCGTATCAATCCCCTTCGCCTCCTCGACGGTGATCACGCCGTCCTTGCCGACCTTCTCCATCGCCTCAGCGATGAGGTCGCCGATCGTCGCGTCGTTGTTCGCGGAGACCGTGCCGACCTGGGCGATGATCTCCTTCTTGCCTTCCACGTCGCGGCTGATTTCCTTCAGACCGACGATCACCTTCGCGACAGCGAGGTCGATTCCGCGCTTCACGTCCATCGCATTGGCGCCGGCGGTCACATTCTTGAACCCCTCGCGGACGATCGCCTGCGCAAGGACCGTGGCGGTCGTCGTGCCGTCACCCGCGACGTCAGACGTCTTCGACGCCACCTCACGGACCATCTGGGCACCCATGTTCTCGATGGGGGCCTCGAGCTCGATCTCCTTCGCCACGGTGACGCCGTCCTTAGTCACGGTCGGCGGGCCGAACTTTTTGTCAATGACGACATTCCGCCCTTTCGGGCCGAGGGTTGCCTTCACCGCATCCGCAAGCTGGTCGACACCGCGTTTGAGCGCGGCGCGGGCTTCGTTATCGTACTCAATGATTTTCGCTGCCATAGCCAATCAATCTCCTCAATTCATGGTGGACAGTTCCAACAATTAGAGAATCGCGTAGAGGTCGCTCTCGCGCATGATAAGGTACTCTTCCCCATCGATCGTGACTTCGGTCCCCGAGTATTTCCCATAGAGAACCTTGTCGCCGACCTTCACCTCCATCGGGATCTGTTTCCCGTCATCAGATGTCCTGCCCGGGCCGGCAGCAACCACTTCACCCTGCACCGGTTTCTCCTTGGCGGTATCCGGAACCACGAGGCCCCCCTTCGTTTTCTCCTCAGCAGGAGCCGGCTTGATGACCACACGGTCGCCCAAAGGACGAATCTTCATAGTTCAACCTCCCATAGTTTGAAACGCTTTGCTGTGCCCCGCCGCAGCGGCCCTACGGAAACAGGCCCCCCCGCTAGCGGGTCGAGAATGACGAGAGTAAGTGTTAGCACTCTCAATGGTTGAGTGCTAATAATATAGCATCCCTGGCAGGCAAAGTCAAGCCATGGAATTGGTCCCCGATGCGCCTGTCGGAGACGACTGGATGCATCACCGATCGGAGGGATAGAGCTTCTGAAGGACGACGGCTTTCTGGGTTGCGAAAAGTGCGCTGCGCCCCAAAGTAGCGTCGAGCACCTGCGCAAACGGACGTCCCCAGGCCGTTCGGAACAGGAAATGCGGTGCCGCTTCACCGTACGCAGTCCGGACATGCTGGAGACCCCGTTGGACGAACATCCTGATATCTTCAGCATCCACCGTATGGAGCCGCTGCGTCCGCCTGGGGGGGACGTGGAGGGAACGGCCGTTCGCCGTCGAGATAAGGATGAAGCCGCCGAGCCTGGTCACGCGCATCATCTCCTCGACGGTCTGGATGCGCCAATCATCGTTCCGGACAAATGTTGAGACACCGTACGTCATAACAACATCAAAGGAGCCGGAGGTGAAAGGGAGCCGCAGCGCGTTCCCCTGGACGGTCGGGAGAGCCCGTGTGTGTCCCACATAGCTGCACATCGTCCAACTGTAGTCCAGATGGACGACAAACGGGACGCGCTCGTGGAGAAGAAGGGCATGGAGACCGATCCCGCCGCCGACATCGAGGCCGGTCGGGAGCTCTCCAAGCCCCTTTAGGCATCTCTCGAGGAAAGATCTTTCGCGCTCCGGGATGAGCCGTTCTTCCCAGATCCCCGTGATCTCCCCCCCTTCGTAAGCCTCCTTGATCTCGGCGATGCTGAGGTCGGCCACGACACCGGTTCGGCCACGAGAAGAGCCATTCATTCAGACTTGTCCTCTTCCCCGCTGCCGGCGGTCCCGGCCGGGTACTTTCTCGCGCGCGCGGCGCCTTCGATCACAATGACAAATTCGCCCCTCACTCCCGCGGTCTGAAAATGGACAAGAAGGTCAAAGAGATTGCCGCGGACCGTCTCTTCGAACTTCTTTGTTATCTCGCGAGAGACAGCCGCATGCCGGTTGCCGAACGCGTCGAGGGTCTCACGGAGCGTTCTGAGAAGCCGGTGGCTTGACTCGTAAAGGACGATCGTGCGGGGTTCGGCCGCAAGCTGCACGAGTTTCGTCCTTCTCCCTTTCTTGACAGGCAGGAACCCCTCGAACACGAACCGGTCCGTTTGCAGTCCGCTCACCGCAAGTGCAGCGGTGAAGGCGGCCGGTCCCGGGATCGGAATCACCGGGCAGCCGGCTTCAATTGCAGCGCGGACGAGGACGGCACCGGGGTCCGAGATCGTCGGCGTTCCGGCATCGGAGACAAGAGCGATGCTCTTCCCTTCTTTGAGCTGCTTGATCAGCTCAGGGGACCGCGACTTCTCACTCCTCGCGAAGTAGCTGACCGCGGGTGTGGAGATGTGATAGCGGTCGAGCAGCACGCGTGTCGTCCTCGTGTCCTCAGCCGCGATGATGTCGACCGCTGAAAGAATTTCAACCGCCCGGAATGTGAAGTCGGAAAGGTTGCCGATGGGTGTGCTGACCACGTACAGCGCGCCGTGCACGACCTGCGTTGTCGACTCGGAGGCGGCCTGGTTCATGAGTTCCAGTCGCGCGGGTACCGGAAGTCGACGTTGATGGTTCGGTGGGAGACCTTGGCGATGATGGGGAGACGGCGCTTGAACTGGCTCCTCACAACCATGGAGGTTGCCTGCTCAATGAAGCTTCGCGAGAATCCCATGGACTCGAGCTCTTCCTCGGAGCGGCGCTCGTCAATCCAATTGTAGAGGAATCGATCGACTTCGGAATACGTGAAGCCGATTTCCCCTTCATCCGTCTGTCCCACCCAGAGGTCCGCAGTGGGGGGTTTCTCGATGACCCTCTTCGGAATGCCGACGAACTCGGCAAGCTGCCATACCTGAGTCTTGTAGAGGTCGCCGATCGGGTTGATTGCCGAGGCCATGTCACCGTGGAGCGTGCCGTAGCCGAGGAGGAGTTCCGTTTTGTTGCTCGTCCCGAGAACGAGCGCCTTTCCCCGCGCCGAGACGTCGTAG
>PEWR01000144.1 GCA_002779395.1 Ignavibacteriales bacterium CG07_land_8_20_14_0_80_59_12 | reverse complement strand
CTCCCACCGGCGACCAACCAGGGACGGAGCCAGATATGGACCTTCACGTACGCACCAACGACGGTGGAATGAGATACTTTTATTCAGTATCTTGCGCGGGTGAGGACGGACGCGAGGGGATGCGGAGCGACGAAGTACCATTCTACGTGCCGTAGGTCCTCTTTCATTTTCCTGGGGTGAGGGATACCATGCGACCACTCTCGGCGTACCTGTGCGTCAGCGCCTCTCTCTCGTTTGTCATCATTCTCTGCGATCGGGGCTTCGCGCAGACGGCACCCGCAACGGCTTCCATCGCCCCCTCAGACACCGGCGGGGAGAGTTTCTGGCAGAAGAACGTCAAGCTCGGCGGAGAGATCGGTGCCTACGGAGAGCTCTACAGCATCTCAGGGAGAGACAGGCGACGCCCGGCCAGCACGGGGCGGCTCTACTTCCGCCCGTCGATTACACTCTTCGACGCCTTCTCGATGTCCTTCGACTTTCTTCTCTCCACCGAGGGGAGCTCCGCACGCCAGAATATCAACCAGCTCGGCCTCAACCCATCATGGAGCTGGGGGAGCGCTCACATCGGCGACTTCACCGAGACGTACACACCGCTTACGTTCAACGGAGTGCTGGTGCGCGGAGGGGGAATCTCGATCAATCCCGGCATCTTCCGCTTCTCGGCGTTCGGCGGAGTATCGAAGCGGGCGGTCCCGGGTGGAGCTGAGGACGGGAGCTACAGCCGCACTATCTACGGCGGCAGGATAGGCATCGGGAACGAGGGAGGGTCTTTTATTGACCTCAATTTCGTTCGTGTCCGCGATGACCCGTCTTCGATCTCAAACTCTCTTCGAATCCTTGTGCCGAGCGGCGGCGAGACCTGGACGATTGATTCCACGAGGATCATTCAATGGAACCCCGGCGACGTGCCGGGAAAGGTGAGGATCGAGCTGTCGCGAGACGGCGGACTGACCTACCAGGTCCTCTTTGGATACGACAGCACTGCAAACACGGGATCCGCGCCGTGGCTCGTAACCGCCCCGCCGGCGTCACAGGCGCTCGTCCGAATCACGAGTGTCGCCGATACAACCATCCGCGACGCGAGTCGAGCGCCCTTCATTATCACGGTCGTACCGCACGAACCCGACTCGACACAGGTTGTGGCTGCAGCGTCGGCCGCTCCTTTCGCCCTCACGCCGCAGGAGAACCTCGTGACAAGCCTTTCCTGGAATCTACGCCTCTTCGAAAACGCGCTCACGTGGAAATCTGAGATCAGCGGGAGCGTCTATACGCGTGACATGCGCGCAGCGGAACTGGACAATGCGGACATCCCGGCCTTTGTCACAAACCTGTACAAGCCGCGCGTGAGCACGCGTGTCGACTACGCTGCGTCGACAGAGCTCAACCTGAACCTCTCATCCTTCAGCGCAAAGGCGGGCTACAAGTATCTCGGGCCCGGCTACACGTCGCTCGGCGTCGCATCACTTCTCACCGACCAGCAAGAGTTCTCACTCGGAACCTCTCTGCGGTTCACGAGTTGGTCTCTGACGTTGGACGGCGCGAGACAGAACGACAACCTGATCAATCAGAAGCTCTACACGACGACACGGAACCGCGCGAGCGGGTCGTTGAATGTCAGACCCGTCAACGAATGGAGCATGACGCTGCTCGGAAGCTACCTCACCATGGAGAACGATGCTTCGAATGACACTATGCGTGTCGCTTTCTCAAACCTCATGCTCGGCACAAACCAGATGGTGATGTTCGGGCCGCAGGCTGTCGTGCAGACGATCGCCTTGAGCTACATGTACCAGACCTCCGGCGACGACAACCCGCTCCGAAAAAGCTCTTCAAACAGCTCAAACTCCGCGAACCTGAGCGCGATCGTAAGCCCCGGGTCTACATTCGGCCTGACACCCTCGCTGGGGATCGTGAGCTCCACGTTCTACGCTCCTGACAGCGCGATGGTTCTCCACGAGAAGTCGACGACCACCACCACTTACGCCCTTGCGGCCCAGTACAGGGCGCTCGAGAACAAGCTTGTTACCTCTCTCTCTTTCGGCGCCTCGGCGGTGGAGAGCTCAAAATCCTATCAGAGCTCGCTCACGTCGAGCTACCAGTTCACAACGGCGGACGTCGTCTCGCTCTCTGTTCGCGCCATGAACTTCCGCGGTGCCTCCGGCCCCGGTGGAACGTACGACGAATACGTCGCGAGTCTCACTGTCACGCACAGGTTCTGAGTGCAGAGCAACCACGGACTATCACTGTAGAAGGCGGATCAACGCGGATAAAGAGCATCGTCGAGGAAGAGTTCCCAGGCTCCCCTTTTTCCCCTTTCTCGCATCATCTTGAATTGCTGAAATCCGTTTCCTTCTGCACGAATGCGCGGTTCCATTCTTCTTTCCCCTCCGGTCCGCCTTGTTTCTTCTCCTTGATTCTCTAAATTCATAGAAGGCCGTCAAAGGGACACACCTCAAAGCGGAGACTTGATGAGGACGCCGATTCTTCTTCTCCTCCTTTTTTCCCTCACCTTCATTGTCATGGTTATCGTCGTGACCCGGACCACCCATCAGAGTGCCGACCTCCTTCTCCTCAACGGTGTTGTGCACACGATGAATCCCGGTCAACCGCTCGCAGAAGCGGTCGCTGTCGGCGGCGACTGCATCATTGCGGTCGGGTCGACTGCCGAGGTCCGCGCACGGTTCCCCGACGCGAAATCCATCGACCTGCACGGAAGGGCGGTCTTTCCGGGATTCACCGACTCTCACGGTCATTTCGTCGAGCTCGGTGCGTCTCTCTCCACACTCAACCTCGTCGGTCTACGAAGCGCGCAGGCAGTCGCGGAGATGGTGAGGAAGCGGGCTTTTGAAGTCCCCTCGGGGAGGTGGGTCAACGGCCGCGGTTGGGATCAGAACCTCTGGCCGGGTGGACAATTCCCGACGCATCAGATCCTTGACGAAGCAGCTCCCGACATACCGGTCTACCTCATTCGGATCGACGGCCACGCGGTGTGGGTCAACGCGGCAGCGATGGAGCGGGCTGGAATTTCGCGAGCCACACCTGACCCATCGGGCGGACGAATTGTCCGGGATTCAAAGGGGGAGCCGACCGGCGTGCTCGTCGATGCCGCAGTGGAACTCCTTGCTCAGGTGGTCCCGCCGCCGACGGAGGCGGAGGTGAGGGAAGCAGTTCGGAGGGCGGGGAAGCTCTGTGCGACGCTCGGCATCACCGAGATGCACGATATGGGGGAGGACGCGCGTGTTATCGGCATCTACAAGGACCTTATCGACCGGGGGGAACTTCCCATACGGCTATACGTTGCAATAGACGGTGAGGGTGAAACGTGGGACAGATTCGTGAAAAGCGGCCCGCTCATCAACTACGGGCGGGGAATGCTCAGCGTTCGCGCACTGAAGCTGTATGCGGATGGCGCACTTGGCTCACGCGGAGCCGCGCTCATTGAGCCGTACGGCGATGACCCGGAGAACCGCGGGCTGACATTGATGTCCACCGATCAGATCGCCGCTGCCACGCGCACTGCTCTTGAGCACGGTTTTCAGGTGTGCACCCATGCCATCGGCGACAGGGCGAATCATATCACCCTCGATGCGTATGAACGTGCGTTGAAGGAGAGCGGTCGGCTCGGGTCCGACGCTCGTCTCCGGATCGAGCACGTGCAAGTACTCGACCCCGCCGATATTCCCCGCTTCCATTCGCTGGGCGTCATTCCCTCGATGCAGCCGACTCACGCGACGTCAGACATGGCCTGGGCGGGACAACGGCTCGGCGAGAGGACTCGCTTCGCCTACGCATGGCGCTCACTGCTGGGGACGGGAGTCCACATCGCATCCGGATCGGATGTTCCTGTCGAAGACCCGAATCCGCTCCTTGGGTTGTACGCCGCTGTGACACGTGAAGATACGTCGGGAAATCCGCCCGGGGGATGGCACCCTGAGCAGAAGATGACGCTGGACGAAGCGCTCAAGTCGTACACAACGTGGGCGGCGGAGTCGGCATTTCAGGAACAAGAGAAAGGAATGATTGTTCCCCGGGCGTGGGCTGACCTGGTGGTTCTGTCGAAGGACATCACAGACACTCCTCCGGGGGATATTCTTTCTACGACGGTCGTCATGACGATGGTGGGCGGAGTTATTGTCTATCAGAATGCAAGTGCGGAGGTAAGTCATGAAATTCGCCGTTGACGTGATGCTCGGCAGAGTCGCGAAGTGGCTGCGTATGATCGGGTACGACGCGTCCTACGACCGCGGGATTACGCCGGACAAACTCGCCGAGCAGGCAAATCAAGAGGGGCGCATCGTCCTGACGCGGAACCACGAATGGCCGCCGCCCGTCGCACCGCAGCAGGTCTACGTTCTCACCGCCCACCGCTACTGGGAGCAGCTCCGGCAGGTCGTGGAACATTTCCAGCTCGACTGGAAAACGAACGCCTTCACCCGATGTACCGAGTGCAACGTGCCGTTGAACAGAGTCCCGCTTGAGTCGGTCATTGAACGTGTGCCGGAGAAAGTACGGACTCTCAAGACCGAGTTCTTCGAGTGTCCGCAGTGCAAGCGAGTCTACTGGCATGGCGCGCACGTCGCAAACACGTTGAAGCGACTCGAGCAGTGGCTGGGGGAACAGAAAGAGGTTTCGCACTCCGACTTTTCAGGTTGACATCATGAAACGAATCGCTCCCGTGTTCGCAGCTCTTGTCCTTTGCTCTGCCGGAATGCGGGGGGCTGAAGATCAGGGGAAGGGGGGACGTCCCATGAACACCTCGAACCTTCACTGGTACGGACAATCGGCGTTCAGAATCACGGACGGGGGAAAGGAGATCTACATCGATCCTTTCAAACTTCCCTCCGGCCTTCCGAAGGCCTCGCTCATCCTCATCACGCACGGTCACTTCGACCACTACTCGCCGGACGACATCAAGAAGGTCAGCACCGACTCCACGTTGATCGTCGCACCGGCGGATGTCGCGAAGAAGCTCGGCGGCACGGCGAGGAGCATCGGACCGAACCAGTCCATGACTGTCGATGGCGTGGTGATATCGACCATCCCCGCGTACAATCTCAGGAAGCCGTACCATCCGAAAGCCAATGAATGGGTGGGCTACATCGTGAAGCTCACGAACGGCGAGAAGATTTACCACGCCGGAGACACCGACTTCATCCCGGAGATGAAGGCACTTGACGTTGACGTAGCTCTTCTCCCCGTTGGTGGAACCTACACGATGGATGCAAAGGAGGCGGCTGAGGCTGCGAACTCCATGAAGGTGAAGGTGGTCATCCCGATGCACTACGGCGACATCGTCGGGAGCCCGAAGGACGCCGATACACTGAAGAAGCTCGTTCATGGCTCGGTTGTCGTCCTGAAGAAGGGGGAATGAGACTCATTGAGCCTGTGAACTGCCGTCGATTCGGCGGCATGCCACCGGTCGTCCAAGCCGTTTCCACTCTTCTCTCTCACGAAGTATAGATCTTTAGATCACGCGGCACCCTGCCCGCCGAGGGAGGCTTGCCTCTCCCGGACCGTCTCGCTCCAGCACGGCACTGGGAACTCCGTCAGAAGGAACGATTCATTGCCGGCGCGAGTGGGTCGTAGTTTCTGCTCCTTTCGTCGGAGCTTCGCCGCGCTGGGGATGGTCATTGAGTTCATTTTCTCGCCTTGTAGAAGGGCAATAGAAATGTCAGTATATAACGGCCAATAGAAATGTCAGGGTGAAGTGTTACCCGAAGGAAAGACGG